>JAKACH010000014.1 GCA_021821635.1 Thermoplasmata archaeon
CTGATACTTATTGTGGCGGCGCTTGTCATTCCGAATGGACTTGTTTTCCAGAACGGCTTCAATATATATGACGGCCTGGTGATCGTTGCGGCTGTCATTCTGGTATCATTCATATTCGCATCAATTTTCAGCGTCATCGCAATTAGAATGACAAACATGAACTCGATATTTGGAATAGTCAACCTGGTCAACCTTCCCCTAATGTTTGTCAGCTATGCTATGTTCGCGCCGGGAATGATGGCGACCTGGCTTTCGAATGTGGCCCAGTATAACCCGGTTTCTTGGTCAGCCCAGGCCATGAGAACTGTCATAATATATGGAAATGCAACTACACTCTCGCAATGGACCCAAATCGGGTGGTGGCTCGGCGGTCTTGCCATCCTGGCGGTTGCCCTGATCCTTTTCACCGCATATATGGCGGAGAAGGAGATAAGAGACTAACAACAATATATTCAGGAGGTATTCCGGGGACATGCGTGCACTGATAGTTGGAAGATTTCAGCCATTTCATAACGGCCACTTCGAAATAATAAAAACTGTCCTTGAGAGGAATTCATCAGTCATTATTGGTATAGGAAGTGCACAGTATTCTCACACGCTCAAGGATCCCTTCACCGCAGGGGAAAGGCACCTAATGATTTCAGAAACTTTGGAAGAGGCGAAGATCAGCAATTTCTATCTTGTACCCATTGAGGATGTGAACTCCAACCCGTTATGGGTCGCGCATGTTGAGGCACTGACCCCAAGATTTGATATCGTGTATACGAACAATTCACTGGTCAAGCGTCTGTTCAAGGAGAAGAACTACAAGGTTGAATCTTTGAAACTCCTTAACAGATCGGACTGGTCTGGAACGAGGATCAGGGAAAGGATAATGAAAGGTGAAAACTGGGAACAATACGTGCCTGAACCAGTAGCCCGCATTATTAAAGAGATAGATGGCCCTCAGCGGATACGAGACCTTTCTGTATCGGATGGAGATTAACCATAGAGCATGGCCTCCTGCACTTCTGCAGCCTTTATCACATTATCCACAACAACGTATTCATCGGGCTGATGGTATTTCTCTTCAACTGAAATACCCCACACGACTGCATTTATGCCTCTTCTCCTGAAGAACGCAGCACAGGTTCCACCCCCAATTCCAATAGCTTTTGCATCCTTGTCTAGAACTCTTTTAACGGCCCTGCTCAGCTCGGTATAGACTTCGGATGTCGTCTTCGTGTCCGGTGGAGCCTGCTCTTTCTGAAATGGTATTATTTCAATCTTGACTTGATTTGACTGGGCAAATTTTAGTGCTTCCTCCCTGATATAGTCCATTACGGAATCAAGATCGTAAACAGGAAGTATCCTGCAATCTAGATAGAAGGTGTCCTTGCCTGGTATTGTATTGATGTTATCGACATTCTTTTCGTG
Organism: Thermoplasmata archaeon; assembly: GCA_021821635.1. GTDB lineage: Archaea > Thermoplasmatota > Thermoplasmata > Thermoplasmatales > Thermoplasmataceae > UBA582. The sequence goes on from JAKACH010000014.1 coordinate 1,417, forward strand.
CTTGGTTATCGAAAATGTGGATAACGGGTACTCGAACGTTTTGTCAGATGCATTGAATTTTTCGTGCAGGCTTTTTTCGATGGATAGCATGAAGATCATTCCAAGCTTTGATGCATTGATTGCAAGATCAGGCCTGCTGGCGTGTCCCTGTTTTCCGTTTACGACAACTTTCAACCAGAGGATACTTTTCTCAGCAACCTCAATGATATTCCCTTCTTCTGTTCCGGAGTCTGGAACTACAATCAGGTCATCCTTATTGAAATTGCCAGTATCCAGAAGCTGGGCAATTCCATACTTGCTGCCTGTTTCCTCGTCCGCAACAAATGCAAGCCCAAGATTGTATTTCATCTTCTCCGGTTCGAGATTCTTAAGCATTAGGAGCGATGACACTATACCTTCTCCATTATCCGCAGACCCTCTTCCGTATACCTTGTTGCCCTCGATGCTTGCTGTAAACGGAGGTCTGGTCCATAGATCAAGAGAACCCTCCGGGACGGTATCGATGTGTGATATGAACCACAAGGTACGTTCCTTGTTGCCCAGCTTCAGCACAATATTTGGCCTTGAAAAACCACTATCGTCCTTGAAGTTATATCTGTTGTAATTGGAGAAGCCCATCTCTTCGAGAATCTTGCAAATCTCATCTGCCTTTCTCGATTCTCCTTCACCTCCAGAAGTTGGGGAAATTGATTTTATCGGTATGAGCCTGCGATAAATCCTCACTGCTGTCTCAAAATCTGTCTCAACTTGTGTTTTCATAACGACTTATGCATTCTCTGAACGTATTTTAAGCTTTTATCGGAATTTCATTACAGGTCAGATCTCTAAAGGGGGAAGACAAGTTGTGTATTTCTTGCTCAGGTATTGGAAGGGCATCATTTCTGCTTTGCCTTCAAAGTTTCAATGGGCGAATCATTGGATTGCCTTGATATGTAAAGAGAAATATTTGTGAATATTTGTATAATCTATAAATCGCTATCCAAGAATTTACCCTACTATGCGGCTGAAAGGCATATTTGTAAGTCACCGCAGATGGTCGAAATCATTTGGGTTTAGAAACTCTCCTGTCTAAGGCAAGTTATTTCATAATTATATATAGAAAGAAAATACCCAGACGAGATGATCAACAAGAAAAGCAGTGGAGGCGAATGGTACAACGAAATAATAGAAGCTGCATCGCTGGTTGATAAGCGATACCCGGTGAAGGGAATGAATGTTCTCCCGCCATACGGATTCAAGCTTGTAAGCCTCGTTGATGGAATTGTGAGGCAGGAAGTAAACTCATACGGCTTCCAGGAATCTATGTTTCCATTGCTCATTTCGAGGGACCAGCTCTCCGTTGAGTTCGAACACGTAAAGGGTTTCGAGGGCCAGGTTTTCTGGGTTACCAGGGGCGGCATGGACCCGCTTGAGGTGGATCTGGCGTTGAGACCAACAAGCGAGGCAGCAATGTACCCAATGTTCTCGCTGTGGATCAGGGCTCATACAGATCTACCGCTAAAGCTGTTCCAGATCGTGACGACGTACAGGTATGAAACAAAGCATACGAGGGCATTCATACGCGATCGTGAAATTCACTTTTTCGAAGCACACACTGCACATGTGGACATTGAGGATTCTGAGCGCCAGATGGCAGAATACAGGCAGATAATGAAGAATATAGCCCAGAAACTCTGCCTGCCTTATGTGATCAACAGAAGGCCTGAATGGGACAAATTCCCGGGTTCCCAGTATTCACTTGCTTTTGATCTGATACTGCCAAGCGGCCGCAGCCTTCAGATTGGGACAATCCATCAGTATGGTGAGAATTTTGCAAGGAACTACGACATACAGTATTCTGATCCGGCGGGTGAGAGGAAGTTCGTTAGCCAGACCACTTATGGCATGAGCGGGAGGCTTGTTGCAGCAATCGTCTTCATGCATGGGGACGATAAGGGACTGATTTTGCCACCTGCAATAGCGCCTGTACAGTTTGTCATTGTGCCAATACCGGGAGAAAATAAGAACCTCGACACTTATTGCATCAAACTGAGGGATCTGATTAATTCCGCAGGCTACCGGGTTCATCTTGATAATAGAGAATCATATACTCCCGGATTCAAATATAATGACTGGGAGATGAGAGGTGTTCCTTTCAGAGTAGAGGTTGGTGCACGTGAAGCAGAAGGGGGCTTTGTCACGCTTGTTCCCAGAAATACCGGCAAGAGGAAGAAAGTTAATGTGGATAATCTGAAAGAGGAACTCGAAAGTGCCGTATTGAAGATGCAAGCCGACCTTTTAGATTCAGCACAGAAAACAATGTCTGAATTGACAGTGCAGGTAAGCGACCTCAAGAATGCAAAGACATCGACCGGCATGATAAGGTTGATGTGGTGCGGCAGAAAGGCCTGCGCCGACAAGATAGAAGAGGAAACGGAACTTTCGTGCCTTGGTTATCCACAGGATGATCACGGTGAAGGAAAATGCGTGGTTTGCTCTCTGCCAGGGAAACCTGCATACTTCTCCAGGACTTATTGATTTCAGTGAACAAGAAAAAGCTCATAGCATTCGACATGGACGGAGTTCTGACAAAGCATCCCAGCAGCTGGTCATTTGTGCATAAGTATTTCGGAGTGAATAATTCCATTAACCTCTCCCTATACAGATCCGGTAAGATTTCATACTCAACCTTCATAGCAGAAGATGTCAGGCTCTGGCTTTCCAAAAAGAATCCTATTAGCGGGGATGAGATCGTAAATCTCATGAAGCTCATACCACTGATGGATAACCTATACGCCGGACTGGAACTACTCCGCAAAAGAGGATGCGTAATATCGATAGTCTCGGGTGGCCTTTCATGCTTGTCGGATATCATTGCTGAAGGCTTCAGATTCGACAGAATCTACAGTAACAGCATTGATCTTGATTCAAAGGGAAATCTTGTTCCAGGCGGGAAGGTGGGCGTAATCCCAGAGAAAAAGAATCTTGCAATCATGGAGATGCAGGAAGATTTTGGAATTGGAGTCGATGACACGTTTTCCGTGGGAGACTCGGATTTTGATGTTTCAATGTTCGACGTATCCGCTTTCAGGGTTGCATTTAACCCAAGAAGCCCCATGCTTGTATCGTCGGCCGATCTGATCTTGTACTCACAGGATTTTCTCGATCTGGTTGAAAGGATTTCCAAGCGCATTGAGTGACATCCTCCCGCTCCTAAATGAGTGGGCTTCAGGCTTCATTGATATCGTCTTGATATCACCCACGATGGATCGGTGCATGAAGACCCTCTATTAATCGATTCTTGATAACCACACATGACCATTGTCCAGTATCCTGAATCCCGCCTTTGTGGTTTCTGCCTTTTTTCCATTTTAACCTTCTGAAGAAGTTATCATATGCCTGAGCCAGTTTCCTTGCACCATCCTGTACGACAAACGAGTGGATGCTTCGGTATTCCGGAAATGCATTCTTTATCCCAGGTATTACGTCCTGCTGTGATCTGTAAGCTTATTTCCGCTGCTCAAGAATTGCGTTTTAGAGTTCCAGGCACACATTGAGGGTGGAGTGCTGCATATCGATCTGCCTGCTGGATGGATACGTCCTGGATTTATAGGTTCTCATCATATTGACTTCTGTTCCTTTACATATCTTTTTGTGTGAGATATGATGATATATTTGCTTCCACCACACACCCTTCAGGTATGAGATTTCCCGCTCATAAATGTTAAATAACCTGTGATTATGTAAATCTGGATGCAGAAAATAGAATTGAATGAGAATCAGGGAAGAACACCCATTGGACTTGCATGCCTTGATTCCATCCTTAACGGCGGCCTTGAGCATGGAGTAATAACGGAACTGTTCGGCGAGGGAGGTTCCGGAAAGACAAATATATGCATGCAGTTCGCCATAAACACGGCCTCACAGGGTAGAAAGGTATTCTACCTGGATTCCGAAGGCTTCTCGATAGAGAGGTTCAGGCAGATGTCTGTATCCAGAAGTGATATATACGACAATATAGCCCTTTTCAGGCTGAACAGCCTTGAGGATCAGGAGCTGTCACTTATAAAGGTACAGAGGCTTATGGAAAAAGTGAAGTCTCCTGGAGCACTTATTGTGGACTCATTCACTGAGTACTTTCGGCTTGAAACTGGAAGTGACTATCAGGCAAGGGTAGCTGGTTTTCAGAAACAACTAGGAACCATTCTCGCCATGATATCGGAGTATCATATCCCGGCCCTAGTGACAAACCAGATTTACCAGGATATCGATAAAGGCCAGCTCCAGCCGTTTGGTGGTTATGTCATAGATCATTCCGTTAAGGCAATAATCAGGCTTGAGAAAAAAGAGGGTGGGCTCAGGAAGGCGATTGTTGAAAAACATAGATCAATCGAGGAGGGCAGATCGGTGATTTTTGCCATAACCCCCGAGGGTCTGGAATGTCGGTGAGCTGCCATGGGGGTTGATATTTCAGATATTGTTGCCAGGCACCCAACAACTTTGAAAGATCATCGTGGAAGCATAGTTGCTATAGACTCATACAACGTGATATACCAGTTCCTGAGCAATATAAGGCAGCCGGATGGAACGCCGCTTACGGATTCTCAGGGGAGGGTCACATCACATATTTCGGGGCTGTTCTACCGATCGGTAACATTCATGGAAAATGGCATTAGGCCATTATATGTATTTGATGGAAAACCCAGCAACCTGAAGGACCAGACGATTGCGGAAAGGAAGCTGATCAAGGAGAAGCATATCGCCGAACTGGAGGAGGCAAGGCAACTGGGCGAGGAGGAGCGCATCCGCTCTCTCTCCTCCAGGATAAATTACATTACGAGGGATATAATAGACGATTCTGTCCGGCTACTGAAGCTCATGGGCATACCTGTGATTATGGCTCCCTCCGAGGGCGAGGCCCAGGCATCAGTCCTGAATCGCAACGGCCTCGTCAACGGTGTCGTTTCACAGGACTATGACTGCTTGCTCTTTGGCGCCAAGATAGTCTTCAGGAATTTTGTTTCAAGCGGAAGGAGAAAGATACCGGGAAAGAATTTCTACGTTAATATAGCACCTGAATACCTTGATCTTGAGGAGACCCTCCGCATGAATGGGATAACACAGGATCAGCTCATCTCCATCGGCATCATGGTCGGGACAGATTTCAATAAGGGACTGAACAGGGTGGGAGCCAAGACCGCCCTCAACCTCATAAAGAAATATGGAAACATTAAGGAGGTCCTTAAGGCGAAGGAAGCGTATATAGAGAGGCTGGATGAGATCATCGACTTATTCCTAAATCCCCCTTCGATAGAAAAGCCCGAGATAAGGTTCGAGAAACCGGATCAGGCTTCGCTTATAAAGTACCTTTGCGATGAGAGATCTTTCTCTGAAGAGAGGGTACTACCCTATGTGGAAAAGATAAAAGATTTTGCAGGATCTACTGCGCAATCCAGGCTGGAAAGCTTCTTCTGATCCTGAATGGGATCAAGTGGAACTGTAGCCGAGGTCCTTCATTGATTCCTCGAATTTACCGTATATTGCCCTTGCCGGTTTCAGCATTTCTATCAGGATTTCACCCACTGCAGCTTTCAGGTCGATCGGATGAATCCTCTTTGCAACGTATTCGGCTTCCATCTCATCGTAATCGGCATATACCGTGTCGCCACCCTTGCTCACAGGCCTGCTTATCATGAATTCCTTACCGTAATATGGAAAGATGATGTGCCTTGCAATATCCATCAGGGGATTTCCCTTCACCTCTCCCATCGGGCAGAATGCACTGTTAAGCTTCCTCTTTATGGAAGATTCAGAATCAAAGATGAAGATCGCAGAGTCAGGATCGCTCTTTGACATCTTCACCACCTCACCTTCTGCAACAGAATCCATCCTGCCGGGGCCCTTGAGGCTGCCCAGGAGAGGTCCATGAATCGCAGAAACCTTCCTGATTCCTGATTTGTCTGCGATATCCCGCTGCAGCATGTGTGCATGCCTCTGATCCATTCCTCCAAGCGCGATGTCGACATTCATGACCGATATATCGGTGACCTGCATTATCGGATAGATAAACATGCTGAAGTCTTTCTCGGCGTCACCCTCCACCCTTCCCATAATGGGAAGAGCTCTTTTCAGCCTTGGAAGGGAAGTGTGTTTCGCTAATCTGATAAGTGTCGTGAAATATTCGCCGGAATCTATCAGATCGGATGCCCAGATGAATTTAACCTTGTCATTTAACCCCATAGCACGCATGCCTTCCTTGAAGATTTTACCGCTCTCCCTTATGGCATCTATGTTGCCTGAAAGCTTGTTGTTAACGAAAGCATGCCAATCGGCAAGCAGGACCTGAAACTCCACTCCGAGAGATACGAGTTCATTGATCTTCTTGGGCCATAGAACACCCGTTCCAAGGTGGGGTATACCGGATGGTTCAAAGCCTATATAACCACGTGCAGAGGATAGCTTCATGGAAGACAATTCCTGCTCGGTTACGACTTCAACCATGTTCCGTTTCAATAGATCAATCGGCTGCATGAATGCCGGAATTAAAGACTCACCTAATTAAGCTTTGCACACAGCCTTCCTTGAAAGAACATCTGAAGCATTTTCCGGAGTTCATGTGGTTCCTGACAGGAATGCCGTAATTTCCCCTTATCTGCCTCGCTATTTCGAGAACTGCACTCTTTATCCTGGGTGTGTTGTCTATCCTGAAAGCCTGCTCCCTGTACCTTAGAACTCCGTATGGTATGATCTTGTCTGGATACATCTCCTCAAGGATGATGAAATAGACACCCATCTGGAGCATGTGGCCTTCCCTTGGGCGATCTGCATCGGTCGTCTTGTACTCGTAAGGTATAACCTGCTTCCCGGACATTACAACCTTGTCCGGTTTCCCGGTAAGGGAATATCGATTGGACCGCAGTATCTTTCCCTCTGATATGAGGTCGCCGTAGATCTGAGTGCCCTTCGGTATAGAATACCTGACTGATGTCCTGAAAGATCTGTATATCAGGACAATCGCGACAATGAAAATCAGAATCAGGAGGAGAAGGATAAGAATGGACATCAGAAAGCACCCATTATGTACGCGAGTATCACGATCCCAATGACAGCAGCAACGATTACATAGGCACGAGTGGTCATTCTTGACCTCTTTACCTTCGTCTCAAGGCGACGGTGCATAACCTTCCCCGTTGTCATCCGGGAATTAGCGTATCCGGATTTTCTGTAGCCTTCCTTGTCCATGTACCAGGCGACACTGCAATATGAATATTCAGCTACTTCTGACGCGCTAACATCTCTTTCCGGCATTATCCATCAAGTATGTCTATCCGGATCTGCCCGTATGGCTCGTTCTGGTGAAGGGCGATCCTCTTCTCCTTTGCAAGGAAGAGCGAGTACTGGAAGAATGAGCTCTTTTCACCCTTTGAGAAACCCCAAACCTCATCCATCAGCATTGATGAACCAAAATCAGCCATAAGCTGAAGGATTTTCAACTTCTCGACCTCAGGCTCCTCGGCATTAAGTTCAACTATAATTTCCTCTATCGAGCTCTCGTGTATCTCATCCTTAATGCTCTGTGCCTGTTTCGTATAAGAAGGACGCTGATACAGAGATCGCATGCTTTCAAGCACCTCGAGCAACATGATTTTTCTTTTTTCCTGGTGGTATATTCTGGGCTTCACCTGCACTAAAGCCTGCATTCCTTCAATGATCTCTTCCGCCGTTTCAATTTCTGCGTCTTCCTGTATATCATCCTGTTTTACAAGAAGGTCTCTTGATTTCTCGAAAAGGAACTTCCATGATTCTGCAATGAATCTGCCGGCCAATGAAAAATTCGGGCTAGTTTCGTTCATTGAATTAGCGAATAGCTTTGTCAGGGCAATCAGATCGATATCCCATGGGTCCATCTGGCCGGATTCACATTTGTTGACTACCTCAGTAACGACCCAGACAAACTCGTTTGGTGCCCTGTGCTTTTCTTCCTTTGCCAGTATTCTTCTGTACAGACCTGTGTCGAGATCAAGAAGGGTTCCCTGCACAGTGATGCTCTGCAGAATCTCATCTATCCTCATGGCTGCACCCCGCCTGTTTCAAAGTCCTTTGAATAGACTTCGCTGTTCTCCTCGTCCAGGGTCGTAACGCCTATCAGGTTGTCCGCATACTTCAGCATTGCTTTCTTCAGTGATACCATCAGTACCTGCGAATATTTCGCATTTTCGCTAAACATTTTTCCTATCCTCTCCGCATTTGCGCCGTCAAGAAACATATCTATCTCATCCAGATAATATACCGGCGAAGGCTTGATCCTCTGTACCGCCAGTATAAATGAAATTGCAGTCAGGCTTTTCTCTCCACCACTCAGAGCTTCTATCTTGCTGAAGGTGCTACCCTTGGGTCTTGCCCGAATGTAAAGATCCGAATTGAGTGGATCGTTCATGTCTGAAAGATCCAGCCTGGCTTCACCGCCCTCAGATAGGATGGAATATATGGCCTGCATCGACTCGTTTATCTTGTAATATAGATCAAGGAATACTGTCCTCTTCTTGCTGTTCAGTTCCTCCATCATACCCTCGAGTGTTGCCTTTTCTTCCTTCAGTCTGGCCGTCTTTTCTCGAAGATCCCTGAGCCTTGCATCCTCTTCCTCATATTCCTTTATTGCAAGCTGGTTGACGGCGCCGAGGGACTCAATCTCCCTGCGAAGGGCAGAGATCGTCCGCTTAATCTCAACAACAGACATTCCAGTCTCAATAGGGGAGAACTTGCATTCTGCGATCTGCGCATCTATCTGCTGTATCTTTTCATTTATTGCCTGTATGCGCAGCGAAGTATTCAGGCGGTTATCCTCGTAGCTGCGGATCATGGCACCCGCAGTTTCAACATTCCCGCGTAGCGTATTTACCTCGATATTCAGTGAATTGATCCTGTCGTTGTATTCCTTCGCCTTAACATTTAACTGTTCTTCAACAAGTTTGTGCTTTTCGAGATCTGACTGAATCGTTCTCATCCGATCCTCTATCTTAAGTGAAGCCTCTTTCTTCGATTGAATCTGGGTCTCATACTCTTCAATGGAACCCTTCTGATCGGATAGAATCTTTTCCTGGATTCTCAGATCGGATGATGCCATTGACAAAGATGACGATAGTGCTTCCTTTTCCTGCCTGAGTGTTGTAAGTGCCGACTCAAGTTCAGTCTCTTTTTCCATGGATTCAGGTGAAATTTCAGAAAGTTTTGCCGCAATTACCTCTTTTTGCTTGACCAGGTTTTCCACTTCAGCATCGATCTGTGAACGCTCCTTCTGTGTTGCGCTTATTGTTTCCTCAACCTTTTGCAGATCTGTTTTAAATGCGGACATATCATTCTTTATCTTAGCCAGCTCCGCTGATGACCTCTCCCTTATCTCAATATACATGTCGACCTGGGAAGAACCAGATCCTATCTTCTTTGAACTTGATGAAAGCTGCGTAGTGACTGCGTCAAGCTCCAATCTGTCAGCTTCAAGCTTCACCTTTAACCTTTCGAGCTCCTCAGAGACCTGCGACATTTGCTCCGAGACTTCAATTGTGCGCTTTTCTGAAGACTCCTCCTTCTTCTCTGAAAATCCCCCGGTTATTGCACCACTAGCTTCGAAAATATCGCCTTCCAGGGTGACGAGACGTACACCGCTCATATGCTTCCTTGCAGTCGGTACGTCAGGAAGTATCAGGCAGTCCTGGAATGCGTACCATATAATATTCTCATATTTTTTATCGTAATTGACGTTTTCGAAAACATATCCCAGGCTCTCGCCTGAATTTCTCACCATTATTGCCTTAGCCCTTGGCCTTCCGTTCAGTATCTTGTTCATTGGCAGGAATGTCAGTTTTCCCGCTTTCTTGCGTTTGAGTATATTTAGGCATTGCTCCGCGACAGAATCGTCCTCGACCACAACGGAGTTCAAGCGTGAACCTCCAGCCGCTCCCACCGCCATCTGGAACTTAGATTCGTAGCTCACCAGGTCCTTTACGAGCCCGTGCACCCCAGTCAGTTCTCCAGATGCTCTTGCTTCCAAGATCGCGGAATATGTCCTGGAACTCTGCGATGTTCTGGAAAGACTCGCTGAAAGCTTCTCGTATTCTTTCGTAAGTTCGACTATCTTCCGGTTCAGGTCGTCCTTTTTCCTGTCGCCTTCTGTGACAGCCTTTCTTAGATCCAGGTACTTCTTGTTGAGGTCGTCATAAGCTTTCTTGCTTCCAGAAGCATCCTTCTCAACACTGTCTATCTTGTATTTTGCATCATTGTATTGGAGCTGAACGTCAGATTCCCTGCTTTCAAGATGCCTGATATCTGAGAGGATCTTTTCCCTCTGTGTCCTGTGATTTGATTCTCTATCGGAAACTTCTATTATCCGTGCGTTGGCTTCAATAATCTTTCTGTCAATGCCTTCCATTTCCTCTCTGTATTTTGAGAAAGCCTTTGAGCTTACTTTTGCGCTGCTTCTCAGATGATCGAGTTCCTGGTTGGTCTCTGCTATCTTTTTCTCATCCTCTTTGATCGTGTTTTTGAGCTTTTCTGTCTCTTTCTTCAGTTTCTCAATGTCCTTGACAAGGAATTCGTTGTTGGCAGCAAGATCCTTGATCTTAGCTTCGAAAGCTGTTATATCATCCTTGAGATTGTCTAGATTGATACCTTCCTTGGCATTCTCGAGCGTCAGGTCGCGAATAGTGTCAACAACCTTCTTGAGTTCATCTCCGCCAAACCTGTTCTTTTCCTCCTCTACGCTTATAATTGTGCTTTCTGTTTCTGCAATCTTTGCTTGAAGTTCAGAGATTTTACTCTTAGAGGCGGAAATCTGCTGGTCTATCTCTTCCATGCTTTTCATGTAGGCAGCAAGTTCACGTTCTGCCGAGATATGGTCTATCCTTAGCAAAGTGGCCTCGTGTGACCCTATCTTTGCAGTGATCTCGTTGTAGCGTTCTGCATTCTTCTTCTCTTCTGCCAGTTGATCAGCACGTCTCTGCGTCTCGTCAATAAGTATCTGTATTTTTGAAAGGTTATCCTCTATCCCGTCGATATCGGATTGGGCCTTGTCTATCTGCACGTTGTAATTTTCGATACCCGCTATAGATTCAAGGAGCTTCCTTCTCTCTGTTCCAGTCATCTTGACGAGATTGTTTATGTCGCCCTGAAGTACAAAACTGTAGGCATCAAGATAAATCTGGGCATTGTCGAGGATGGTTTCAACGTCCCCTCGCTTTGCTTTTGCCCCGTTTATATAGTAAGTGCTCTTGCATTCTTGATTATCGTCAACTGATATCTCCCTTGTAATGCGTGTTTTTCGTTCTTCTTCTGGAAGCGATGAATCCTGCGAATCCATTACAATAGTTACCGAGCAGGTCGATCCCTGCTTCTTTCCAGGAGGTGCCTTGTGGATCAGATCGGGTAGTCTATCAGCCCTGATGGCTTTAGAAGACCTTATCCCCAGGACAAAAAGCATCGCGTCCCCGATGTTGCTCTTACCGCTACCGTTTGGTCCAGTTATTACAGTAAAGCCATCGCGAAACATTATCCTCTTCTTATTCCCGAACGACTTGAAATTGTCCAGTTCTACAGATTCAATGATCATTTTACACCCGTCTGACAAATGCCTGTTAACGCAAAAATCATAATGTATAGACGTATTTAAATATTTTCCATTGTTGTTAAGCTGAGACCAATGTTTATTGGCTTTGTAAATAGCCAGTCACAATTATATATTGTCAGACAAATGCCGTTTAACATTTGCTAGTCTTTGATCGATAAGATGACAAAGCGTCGAAACAAAATAAAAACCATGCTGCGATGACTGGAAATGGTGCGATCAATCTTCTCCTCAGATCACCATGAGATGGCCCAGATACTTTCAAAGATCTCGGTAGCCACCCAGGATCGTGACAGAATGCGTGTCGATCTTGGGAAACTTAAGAGGAAGATGTTGCTTCATTTCTTCAGGGAGGAAACGTTTGTTTTTCCATCATCTGTAGCGTTGGTACAGCATGCTTTGATCCTCGGGCTGCTGACTGAGCATGCCGGAATGATCAGAATGATAGACAGGATACTTTCTTACCTGGAGAGCGGGGATATTGAGAGGGCAGAAGACAGACTTGCAGGATTGAACAGGCTCCTGCTCGTTCATTTTGAAAGGGAAGAACGAGAAATATATTCAGGCCTGGAAGAGTCCGGTACTATTCTTGCAATAGAAGGAAAAGCAAGGATGAAGAGATTGCCGAAAGACTGGAAGTGTGCCATCGCTGCGAAGTATCATGGATAACAAATGCATAATGCGCCAAGTTTGCGCATAAATAAGGATAATAAGCCACATTGCAATAGTAGGTACCAAAAATGCCAGATGATTCAGCGTATAAAAAGATCAGGGAAGATGCCTATGCATACGGTATTGGAAAAACACCTTTGTATCATTACAAGGGTTCAGACTTTTCTGTTTATGCAAAATTGGAATATCGTAATAAATTCCATTCGATAAAAGATAGGGCTGCTTTCTTTATGATCGGATCTGCCCTGCGATCGGGTACTCTTGACAAGAGCAAGATCATAATAGAAGCTAGCTCAGGAAACACCGGAATTGCAATAGCAAGCATAGCCCGCGATCTCGGTTACAGGGCCAAAATATATGTTCCAAATGCATCAAGTGTCGAAACTAAATCTGTGCTTCGTAATACAGGGCAGGAAGTTGTTGAGGTGTTTGACGAGGCAAGCAAGAGAAGTTCAATTAACATAGATTCAGCTGTTGCACTGCTGAAAGAAGATATGGCGAGGAATCCTGGAAAATATGTAAACTTTGACCAGTATTCCAACGATACCAACACAAATGCACATTTTTATACAACAGGGCCTGAAGCTGTCCAGGCAGTGCCTGAAGGGTTCACCCATGTTGTTGTGTCTATCGGTACTGGCGGCACACTTACCGGACTCGCTAAATACTTTAAGACATACAGTCCGGACACTAAGATCATCGGCGTTATGCCGCAACCATATCACCATATCCAGGGCCTTAAGAACCTCAAGGTATCCAGGACCCCTGAAATACTCACAAAACACATGGACCTGATAGACGAGTGGAGAGATATTGATGACATTACTGCAGAAAAGCAGTTTAAGGAGATGATCCCGCTGGGTCTTTTTGTTGGCCTCTCCTCTGCAGCAAACTTCTATTCAGCCATGAAGGTGGGCAAAGAGAATCCCGGTTCCAGGGTTCTTACGGTATTTCCGGACAGTGCAGAGAAATACAGGGCCAATTTTATATCAAGGGGCCTCGTGACATCTGAAGAATATGACAGGTATGCTCCTCTTCTGGAAGTGGATCCGAAGGAATGCATAACCCTGAAATGATATTCCATGTGCCCTATTTATTGAATACAGGTTTCCTCTTTTCCAGGAATGCCTGAACACCTTCCCTGCTGTCTGGGTTGCTGAATGCCATACCGAATAACTGCTTCTCTTCATCGTAACTTTCTGTGGGACTCGACCTGACAAGCGATTTCACGGCTTTCAACGTAAAAGACGATTTCTGACTTAACGCCAAAGCAAGCTCTCTTGAACTCTGATCCGGATTGTCAGATACCTGGAGGAGTATTCCATAATGCAGTGCCTCCTCCCCGGTAAGAACCTTTGATGTTCCTATAAGGTAGAAGGCATTTTGCTCTCCAACAAGTTCCTTGAGCCTTTGGGTGCCTCCCCAGCCCGGGATAATACCGATGTTAAGTTCAGTAAGACCTAATTTTGCACTGCCGGTTGCAATCCTGAAATCACAGGCAAGAGCAAGTTCAAAACCACCTCCAAGGGCATATCCCTTTATGCTGGCGATCACCGGTGCTTCATAGGAGGAGATGAAATCCATGACAGAGTGGCCTTCACGCGAGAATGAATAGGCTACTGTTTCCTTTAACCCTGCAAAATTCTTAATGTCTGCGCCAGCTGAAAATGCCCTCTCACTTCCAGTGATTATGGTTATCATGGGCTTTTCCGACATACTTGTCCTGATTTCCTTCAATGTCTCCAGATCAAGTGGATTCAGATCCGACTTCCTTTTGATCCTTATTGTGCGTATTCCTTCTTCTTCATTTACAACTATGTCTTCGTAGTTCATGCCATGTTATGGGTAGAGGAATTATAAGCATTAAGCCTAAGGCTATGAAAGCTCTAAGGAGAGGGTATGTGCTCCACCCCCGCCATGGCAGATTGTCGCCAATCCAGTTTTCAGTTTGCGGGTTTGGAGAGCATTAAGAAGGGTCACAACTATTCTCGATCCGCTGTTCCCAAGAGGATGACCCAAAGCGACAGCACCACCGTTTACGTTGAATTTTTCGTTATCTATTCCAAGCTGATCCCTTACAATTATCGATGCTATTGAGAATGCCTCATTATGTTCAACGAGATCATAATAACCTATTTTCTTTCCCTGTTTTTCCAAGAATTGCCTGGTACAAGGAATTGGTGTCTCGACAAAGTCCCTTGGATCGAGTGAAGCCTGATGAAATCCAGCGATCCTGGCGAGGGGTTTAAGGCCTAGCTCATTGACAGATTTCTCTGATGCAAGGACTAGAGCCGATGCGCCATCAGAAAGTTGAGACGAATTCCCAGCAGTCAGTACGCCATCCTTGTCAAAGGCTGGCTTGAGTTTACCTAGAACAGATGGGTCCGAGACGCGAATTCCCTCATCCTGCTTTAGATCTCCCACAGAAATGCATTCCTTTGCAAACTCACCGGTTTGCCATGCTCTATCTGCACGCAGATTGCTCTGATAGGAATATTCATCTGCATTTTTCCTTGTTATGCCGTACTTTGCTGCAGTCCTGTCAGCGGAGACACCCATGTGCTCTCCATAAAAGGCATCTAGAAGGCCGTCAGAAAGCATGGCATCCTTGAGGCCCGGGTCCCTGTAGAGGAGCTGCTTCACGCCCCACCTGTAGTCTGATGAAAGGAAAAGCGGTGCATTGCTCATACTTTCCATTCCGCCTGCTACAACTATATTTCTCTCCCCAAGCTTTATTTCCCTGAATGCCGACTCAATTGCAAGCATGCCGGATGCACAGACAACATTGACAGTATATTTCAATGTGGAATCACTGAGGCCCGCCAAAGTTGCAGCCTGCCCTGCCGGATTCTGCCCGTTACCAGCCTGCAAGACATTCCCCATGATTACCTCTTCTACTGCATCTGGATCAACTTTCGACCTTGCTATTGCTTCTTTCACTGCAATACCACCAAGCTCGACTGCTCTTTTCGACCTTAGTGCACCTCCAAATCTGCCTATCGGAGTACGGACTGAACTGACAATATATACATCACTCATTATGCTGCTGTGATTATTATCAAGAATTTATAAGTTGATGTACAAGTTTATTCTGTGCTTTCACGAGATTTAAGCATCTGACTTTTACTTCTAGTAACGCGAATAGTATGAGGATGACGTTAAGATTCGAAATACTTATTAAATAACAACCGTTAGCTTTTCCACGCAGATTCCTGGATTTAAATTGCAGAAAATTTTGCCTATCCTCATTGCTAGTGCATTCATTCTCACTTCTATTCTTGGCTACATACCAGTACCACTTTTCCATCCTCCGATTAGTTCATCTCCAGGGAAATTAACCGATGTGTCGAAACCATCCAGTTCTTACCTTTACACGGTGACTTTTCAGGAGAATGGATTGCCTGCGGGTTGTTTCTGGGCCGTACAGTTCGGTCCGAGCTACTCCAGCAGCAGTGGATCCTCTATTGTGTTTACCTCGCCCCCAGGAAGCTTCAGTTACTTTATTTACTACGGTAACCAGTCATCTTACGTTTCAGAAGGCACCGCTAATGTCCAGAATGACATGGTCATAACGGTAAACATATATCACTTCTCAGTGGACCTCAAGGGAAACACGCCTCATCTTCCATGGTATGCGATTGTTCATACCAATACGGGGTATACATGTGAGAAGGAAAGCAATGGCAACAGCCTTGAGTTCTACTTACCGGGTGGTTTCTATAATTATGCCGTTCTGATCCATGAATTCGGTACGAATGTAACAGTATGTTCCAACTCGACTATGATCTCTTCTGATAGTCAAGTGAACGTTTTGTTGAGATCATTTAGCTTAGATGAATCTGGGATTCCAATGGGTCACGAAGGTCTTTCTTGGAATGCTGTCTTAAGCTATTATCGTCCTGGCTTGTCATCAAACATTTTTTGCAGGATCATAGCCAGCACAAATAATTCAAGCTTCACCCTTTTTTACCCATATAGTATTTATTCTCCCGGATACCTCATCAATATACTCAACGATAACCTGTCCTTCCAGTTAGCGGCGGGAAACATTAATCTATCAAGCACCTCTGAAAGCAAGAATTTTTATTTCAACAATGTCAGTGTTAAAGCCGGCAATATTTCAAATGGAACGCAATGGGGCTTGATAGTATTTAGCAATACGGTAAATGTCTTTGGCTTCAGAACTACCGATTCATCTTATAATTTATACTTACTCAATGGAACCTACAGCTACAAGTTTTACCTGTATTCCAACTACTCAGATGGGGATCCCACTTTCTCCTCTACCTGTAAATATAATCTGACGGTCCCGGCAATTCCAGATTCCATTTACGCAAATTTTACAGGTATAGTCGATCTCAAGGTCAGAGAAACAGGACTTGGACTTACACATAATTGGGAAACCCAGGTTACCGGAAAAAATATTTCTTTTGTTCTTTCGGGCAAATCAGGATTCCTGACTGCTCCAGTTGCTTCAGGGTTCTATTACATGAACTTCACTTCTGGCAGCACAAACCTTCTGAATGGTAGCTTATACATGATAAGTCCCAGGGATAGCGTAGTAAATGTTTCATTCTACCGTTTGAGTTTTATTGAAACCGGGCTATCTGATTTCAATGCTTTTTGGAGTATACAGCTTTTCCAGCTTGGTCAATCTGGGAGTGTAGCTACCAGTTTTCTGGGCAAAACAACTGACATTACATTCTTTGTTGTAAACAGCACTTATAATTTTGGATTGAACGTATATTTTTTACCTGGCTACAATTACTTTAGTAATCCATTTTTTGATTATAGGAGTTCAGTGTCGACTCCTGTAGTTTCTGGATCCAACCTGACGATCAATATTACCTTCTTTCCAAAGCCAGGCTTATATCTTGTTCACATCGAAGTACAATTTAACGGTCCCGGAGAATTGTCCCTGCGTATGTACAACCAGTTCGTCGGGCAGGAAATAAACCTCCATTTCAGTGCGTCAAATACAAGTCAAGATATCAACTGCCTGTATGAGAATCAAACACTTTTTGTGACTTGCTGCAGCAGTGGATATTCCAGCACTTCTTCTTATTCAATTAACGGAGCCAACCTTACTGTTTCATTGAATCTGACTTGGTTGCAGTATAGCACAGTGGTTTTTATTGAGTCGGGGCTGCCTTACGGCGCTTTGTGGAATGTGTCTGCAGAGGGACAGGTTCACAGTTCAAACACGAGCAAAATCTATTTTACGTTTTCCAGTCCTGAAGTCATTTTCACAGTCAGCGGGCCTGAATCATATTACCCAACACCTGCGAGCGGACAGATAGACCTTTCGTTCAGGACTCAGACAATAAATATTTCTTTCAACTCGCTTGCAAACGTATCTTTCGGTGTTGTATCCAGGACCATCGATATAGGCACATCACATGTGTACCCCGGGTTGTTTCAGAATTACCCTGGACCAGTTCTTGCTGGATTTATGCCACCATACTATGTTGGCTCTGACTTTTACAGGAATTTGATTGTTTCCAACGGAGAGGCTTCCAGTATATATTTCCTCAACAATTCCCAGTTTGATTATTCCAGCACTCTTTACAGATATTCATCTTCTTCCGGGTCTTTGATAACTTTGACCAACCCACTATCATATTATTCTTTACCTCCATCTCTTGGTCAATTGCACCTGGTTGGATTAAGCTCTAATGGAAGCTGCCTGTATGTTACAGCTGGAAATCGCCTTTTCATGGTGAGTACCGTTTCACTGGAACCAGTTGAATGTCATATTATAGGGCCAAGAGGCTTTACGATTTCCTGCATGATAATGGATAAAGTTGCAGAAAGATTGTACGCAGTTGATTCCAGAACCGGAGGAGTTCAAGTAACCGGAATGAATGGTACGAATCTTGACTATATTCAACTGACCAACCTTTCCGGTTTTCAGGCAAATTGTCCCGAATTTTTTGTCTGCAATCCTGGTAATGGATACCTCTATATTCATTATGGTTCCAACAGATTCGTGTGCCTTGACACCCAGTACAATATACTTGGCGGAACATTTGCAGTAGGTTACCATCCAGTGTCTGCAACATTCATTCCTACTCTGGATCAGATAGCAGTTGCAGGTTACTATCCAGAACAAAACAGAACACTTCATTACAACCTATCATTGATTCGTGCAAGCAACCTCAGTTTTGTGAGCAACACGTCGTTATCAGGCATACCATCAGACATGATCTTCGATCCGCAGGACAAAATGCTCTATGTTTCTGAAATAAGCATAATAGATAGTCTTAGATTCAGAGGGTTGTTTCTTTTAACCACCGGACATATTGCGGTTATAGATCCATTGAATATTTCCAGAGATATATCAAACATTCCTGTCGGAAACAATCCCATGACTCTATCTGCAACTCCAAATGGAAGCACAATTTTCGTCCAAAATTCCGGCAATGGCAATTTAGTAGTGCTAAATGTGAGCTTCGGATCCACTATCTTACTGTCTTTCCCAAATCAGATTCTTATTTCCAGCATAATAATCACTGGTTCCTTGATTGCCGGATCTGCAGTCGGATACTTGTGGTTTTACCGAAGATCTGGTGGCCGTTCTAATATCAGATCTTAGTTATTAACAATACACCCTGAAGGTATTTTCCTCAGACTTTAAAAGAGCCTATTACGGTAATCAGCAGAGTTATATGATTTTCCATCCCTCTCCATATACTCCGAAACCTCCTTTTTAAGCCACTCCTCAAACCTTGAAAATTTGAAACCTTCGGATTCTGCCTTCTTTGTTGATAAGATGTAATCGCTGGAGGAATAATATGCAGAGTTGGATGTCAGGTCGTCTGTTCGCTCAATTCTTGCAGGAACTCCAAGAAACTCACCAATTCTTACAATAACTTCAGATACTTCCATATATTCGGGCGATGCAGCATTGTAAGATCCGGTTTTTCCATTTTTACCCAACCAAAAAAGGAAGCGCCCGGCATCATCCACCCAGACATAGTTTCTTCGGCCACTCTTTCTGGGAACAGTGAAAGTTTCTCCCTTCCTTATTCTGGAAAGGTGATCCTGGAATCTAAGCGTGCTATCATCATGACCGATCACGTTTGGAAATCTTGCAGCTGCAACAGGAAATGTCGCCTTATTAAATAGAAGGGATTCACAATTCCTCTTTCCCTCCTCATAAGATTTTTCCATTCCAGGTGCTTCAATCTTAAGTTTAGAAGGATCATATGCGCTTTCAGATAAAGTGCCAGAAAGCCCCCTATAGACCGACGCACTTGAAGTGTATACCAGCCTTCCTACCCTGTTATGGAAGAGATCAATCAGATCTTGGACATCTCTGGAGCGAAAGCCAAGCATATCGTAAATAACGTCAAAGAATGGGGGAGAATTGAGTTTTTCAAAAAGGCTCAGGCGATCAAACCTATCCACTTTAACCTCTTCCACTGCGTCGCCGAATGGATTTGGCGTTCTCCCAGAAGTTGCCATTGTAACATCTGCACCATCTTTAAGCAGGAGATCAACAAGTCTCCGGCTTATAAATCCGGTACCACCCAACACCAGAACTTTCATCTTGCTTCCTCGCAGAATCAAAAGGGTGGATAAAAACAATAGTCTAAAATTGTAAAATTTCTGTTCGTCCGCATTCTATTTGGGATTCTCACATTAAAGCTGGAATTTTTGGATCAACTTCGAATCCTTTTGGCTCTTAGCAGCGAATATGATTGTACTTATAATATAAAATATTGATGATATAATGCTATCTATCCTCATATAGCTGGTCACGCAAAGCAGGAAATGGCAGAGTCAGGAGAATAACAATATTCATATACACAATGTACCTGAGAAATCATGCGAAGGATAATCCTGGATTCCATTATCTCATTAGACGGCTACTACACAAGTCAAAAGAATGAAATTGACTGGTTCGGATTCAACCAGGAAGAAATTGATTGGTCGAAGGAAATCCTACGGAGAACGGATGCAATGCTTTACGGCCGTGTTACATATCAGGAGTTCAGTGAGTTTTGGCCACAAGCCTCCCCATCACCGGACGGATTCGACTCAGAGATCATAGATCATTTGAACAGGCAGCAGAAAATAGTCTTTTCCCGCACCCTGAATGAAGCTCACTGGACGCCTGCTCAGCTTGTAAGCGAGGATCCAGCCGTAGCAGTTCCTAAGATAAAGAGCGGGAAGGGTAAAGACATGGTTGTCATAGGAAGCGGGACACTTGTCTCGACTTTGGTCAGGTACGACTTGATCGACGAATATCGCATACGCATCAGGCCTATAATATTAGGCACGGGGAAGTCTTGCTTTAAAGACGACTTAAAGAGACACATGCTAAAGTTAATTTCTGCAAAGGCTTTTGAAAATGGTGTTGTTGCGCTTCACTATGAACCTCTTCACTGACTTGCTTTATTCCTTGATGGGAAACCCTTGACCAGTTATAAGGCAGTCAGGAGGAGCGCACTGTGATGCTTAACCAAAACGGAATTGGATGAGATTCAGTTATTTCCCGATTAAGACACTCTGGTTATTTATTGGCAAAGGTTAACAAATTTCGTACAGTTTAGTATTAGACCAAATTATGGACGGGCTCGGGGGGATTTGGACCCCCGATCACCGACTTAGAAGGACGGTGCCTTATCCAAACTAGGCCACGAGCCCGGCACTGTATAAGTTATAATGAATTTAAGTTTTCCCGAATGAATTGTATCTAATTCTCCAATACCATGTAATGATTCGGAAGGCATTAAATAGCTCATCCAATCGGTTTTCTCTGCAATGAAAGAAGAGTTGTCTTTCCGAAAATCTAAAAAATGAATAAGATTTTATCCAGACAGGAGATAGCAAAAAGTGGCAACAAAATTTACGGTCTCCATAAAGCTCCCAAAAAGGGAATATGCAGATACAATCGTAGCAATCAAACCTGAACTTGGAAAAGTTTCAGGCAGATCCAAGGAGTGGCTCGAAGAGGACAAGGATAATTTGTACTTTTATATACAATCCCCTGATACAGTTTCACTTAAAGCCAGTCTAAGTGCGTTTGCGAGATTGGCATCGCTGATAGAGAGAATTTCGAAGGAGGTTAAGTAAATGGAAAATCCAAGCAACATGATTCAGAATAAAATAAAACAGGCGCAGCAATTGGAGCTACAGATAGAACAGTTGATGAACCAGAAGTATCAACTTGATACAAGGGTCAAGGAACTTGAAAGGACCTTAAAGGAACTGGAATCTGTCAAACCAGAAAGTGCAGTTTACAAAGCGGTCGGACCGATATTATACAAGGTCGAGGACAGGAAAAAGCTTGTGGATGAGCTGGAAGAGCAGAAAGAACTAAGTTCTGTCAGGATTAAGACGCTTGAGAAGAACCAGAAAACATTGGAAGATAAATACAGGGAACTTGAAGCTTCTCTCAAAAAGACATATCAGGATACGAAGGGTAGTAACTAGTGGGCTCTGATGTACAGGGCAGAAAACCGGATAGTTCGCTGCCCCTGTCAAGGGTTGGCGTGAAGGGACTAAAATTCCCCGTCATCATAAGAAGAGGAACCAGGGAGATCCTTCTTTCTGCTACTGCAGAAGTATTTGTAGATGTGCCAGGGGACAGAAAGGGAGCCGATCTTTCTGAGATCACAGGTTCTGTGTCATCTTTGGTCCTCAAAAAAAGGGAATTTGAAGGGATTGAAAACATAACTGCCCAGATATGCCGGCAGGTATTAGAGAGGCTGCCATACGTGAAGACATGCGAATGCAGAATGCAGGCAGATTACTTTGTTAAATCAGGATCATTGAACGACTCCACTCTTAATTTATCAACTCTTATCGGAGAGACAACAATCAGCAGGGATCAAGAAGAACAGGACTTTATAGGTATATCTGTGCAGGGTATCAACGCATGTCCATGCACTATGGAAAAAGAGCGAACAATACTTAAGGAAAGGTTTCCTGAATTTTCACTGGCCGTCGACTCACTACCTATCATCACACATAACCAGCGGAATAGGGTCATGATTAAGGTTCAGAACATGAAGAGGAAGCAAGTGGATGCAGATTCTCTTGTTGCGATTGCGCAGGCCGTTATTGGTCAACCAGTTTCAATCGGCGCAAAAAGCGAAAGCGACGCAGATCTGATCCTAAGACAGCATATGAAACCAATGTTTGTTGAAGACGTGGTCCGGGAAATTGCCAAGAAACTGAAGGGTGATCTTCCCGACATAGATCCCGAAGCCAGGATTATTATAAGATCAGAAAGCGAGGAAAGTGTTCATCCTCACAATGCCTTTGCAGAATTCTCAGGCAAATTCAAGGAACTTCGAATATAATTATCTCTTGAGATCTGACAACCGCTTTATCATCTTGACAACAGACTGAACGGCGTCCTTGGCGGATTCAATGCGAGCCTGCGCCTGCAGTCTTGTCTCTCCTGGACCGGAGATTCCAAGTGATACTGGCTTTGAGAAATCTAATGATAGATCCTCGATTTTCCTTGCTGCATTATTCATTATTACCTCGTCATGATCAGTTTCGCCCTTGATAACTGCACCCAACGTTACGACACCTTCGATCTCCTTCATTTCAAGAAGTTTCTTGACGCCCAGAGGGATGTCAAACGTTCCCGGTACCTTGAGTACTCGGTGCACATCAGCTCCAAGGAACTTTGCCTCTTCCTCAGCCCTCAATAGCATGTTCATCGTTATGTCATAGTTGTATTCAGACACCACAATACCTATTTTCATTCGACCACCTAATGATATATACCTTCTCTTGCATCAACGGAACCTGCGTCTGCAAATCCCTGCCTCAGACCCTTCCCTGCATTATCCTGCAACTTCTTAGGCCTGAAAAGTAGGTCATATGCATTGACAGCATGTTCCCTTGATCGCGAATCCATGAGCCAGGCGAGCTCCTTGTCATCTGCCGCCTCTTCCTCGTGAACAAAGACTTCAATTATATGTGTCATGGTTTCAATTTGAACCTGTGAAAGACCCTCCGATGCGATCCTTGCACTCATCTTGTCGAGCTTCTTTCGTCCAGGCATACCAAGTGCAATCACGATATCACAGCCGCGTTCAACTATCAATTTCTTGCAAGCCACAGGCAGATCCTTTATTCCTGGAACTGTGTATCTCTGTATTTGAAATCCAGTACCAATGGATTCTAGTTCGTCAATGGCCGATTTCGCCATGTCAAATCTGGCGAATGTCGTATCCGCTATTCCAATCTGCTTCATATGCGATCCTCGATTATCTGCAAAAGCTTCTCCTTGATCTCTGAAGATCCCTTATAGGTAGAATTGCTGTACCTTGATATCCTGACAACCTTAACATGCAGTCCCATTTCGCTGCACTTTCTTGTTATCTCGTCTGGATCGAATGATTGATCGTAACCTAGTGTTATTATATCTGGCTTTATATCCTCCACGGTCGAATATATGTCCCCTTGATGGCCGAGAACCGCTCTATCTACAGGTTTAAGCTCTTTTACCATCTGAAGTCTTGCGGATTCATTGAAAACTGGTGTTTTGCCTCTCTTTCCTGCTGTGGAGTCGCGGGCGACTACTACAACAAGTTCGTCACCAAGCTTCTTAGATTCTTTCAGGAAATGAATGTGCCCAAGATGTAGAATGTCAAAGACCC
The DNA here is from genome assembly GCA_021821635.1 of Thermoplasmata archaeon. Classification (GTDB taxonomy): domain Archaea; phylum Thermoplasmatota; class Thermoplasmata; order Thermoplasmatales; family Thermoplasmataceae; genus UBA582. The sequence goes on from JAKACH010000014.1 coordinate 25,312, forward strand.
CCGTAGCCATTACTCTTGTCATGAGACCACTCGTCGATTATAGTTCGTCCCTCTATAAATGTTAGCGAGTGACTGGAAGCATACTGTCTTGCCTCCTCTTTAGTCATGGATCGACCTGAATTGGAAAGCATCTCTACCATCGCTATTGAAGGGACAAGACCTGCGCGTTCAACAAGATATGTACCCAGTTCGGTGTGCCCTCTTCTCTGGGCAAAGTAACCTGCCCTTGAAATAAGGAGGAAGACATGCCCTGGTGACCTGAACCTCTCTGCAAATACACGCTGTGCAGATCCATTTAGACCCCCAAGCTCAGATATATACTGGGATATTCCGGAGATTGTGGCTGCCCGCTCTATATCGCTTATACCCGTGTAGTTTTTACGCAGATTGACACTGAAAGTGAATGCACTGCTGACATCGTAACCAAGGTCTGTGTTTGTAAATAGACCGCTGATGCCGCCATATCTGGATAGGAAATCATCCATGTATGGCAGGGGAATCCTCTCGGCCTCCTGCTGCCTTATAGTGACACATATAAGACCCCCGCCGTCCTGGCGCATCTGTCTTATGTACTCTGGTGTGATATACTGGGAGGCAATCATAAGATCCGTTTCGCCCTCTCTCTTCTCGTCGTCAAAGACAAGAATTGGCTTCCCGTGGCGAAGGTCATCTATTGCATTTGTAAGCATGCTACGGTATCCATGGAACAAGTATAATTGTTTTGGTAGCTACTAATTAATTGGTACCTATATTAATTAATGGAGAAACGATGTTCCAACGTGGAAATCAGGAGGTTTCTGCCGGGTGATATTGACCAGCTCAGCGACCTTGAGAAAAGGGCTTTTGGTGCAGGTGCTTACAGCAGGAGCATGATCAAGAAGATGTTTGCTGCTTCTGGCGTTATTGATTTCCTTGCAGTCGAGGGCGATCGAATACTTGGTTACGTGTGCGCGCTCCCACTTGACGAGTCTGCTGCTGATATCGAAAGCATTGCTATTGACCCGAGCATGCACCGGTCTGGACTTGGGACATTGCTTTACAATCGTGTAGAGAGTGAGCTTTTAAGGAAAGGGTTCCGTGTTATAGTCCTCGAGGTGAGGGAGAACAATATGCAGGCAATTAATTTTTACAAAAAGCATGGCTTTAAGGCAACAGAGTTCCTTCAAAATTATTACAAAGTATCTATAGATGGCACAAGAAATGCCTACCGGATGAAGAAATTCCTGGATCTCTGATCATGGTCGCGTAAATTTGAGCCCGTAGTGATATTCTCCGCCATACACTTTGCCTACAAACTTAAAGTGCGCATCAACGAACATCGCCTGGCACTTTTCTTCCGGTATCCTTATATTCAAAGGGGGTCCTATCTCAGTCTGAACTTCAGACCAGTCTATGTTCACTATGAAGCCTCCCGGTTTCAGTACACGATACATCCTAACAAGGAAACCCTTTGGATCTTTCAGGTCATGGAATATGTTGGCAAGAAAAACCAGATCAAATGATCGCTCAGGAAAGTATATTCGTTCTGCGTCTCCTACGACGGTTCTTACAGTCCTTGCAATATTCTGATCCAGTGTCAAGAGCCTTTCCTTCAGGATCCTGATCATTTCTGGGCTTGAGTCGATCGCCTGATAAGTTCCTCTTCCGTTTTGAAGCTTTACAAGGGGAAGTGTGAAAAACCCGGGACCACATCCTATCTCCAGAATGCTTCCTCCTAGGTCTCCGATTCCAGATACTATCTTGTTGGCATCCTGGTACTTGTATCTTTCTTCCGATAGTAGGTGAAATTTTGCAGCATCTTCGTCCATTGATATCTTAAGGCTACCTTAGATAATAAACCATCGCACATATTATTCATATAATATTATTGTCTCGAAAGGACTGGATTCGCTGAAAAAAAATGTAAAAATATTCAACAGACTGGATTAAATATTAATGATGTTGAAAGCCGGACAGGCTTCAGTCGGGCCAGATGTCCTGGCAGGTTCCCCCTGTCTCGCTTCCACTCCGCACCCCTCCAGCACCCGCAGTTCTGGATACCGTTGCTCCCTTCCGGTCCTGGCGGGTTTTCCAGACAAATTATGATCATGTTTTCCTTTGAAATCATAACCATAGACCTTGAGTCCAGAGGAACAGAGTGTCATCAGTTCCACAGGGCCTGACAGAAGTCTGGTTGACCTCCCGAAGCCGTCGCCCCCGCATATAGACTTCGGGTAACAGAAGGTGCCTAACCTTCCGGCCTAGTCCGGCTTAACGAAATACGAACCTTTGTTAATAACCTTATTCAACCGCTCAAAAGAATGCAAAAGCAATAATCCAATTATAATGTCAACAAAACGCATGTAGAGGATAAAGTGCGGAACGGAAATTCTCCTCGAATGAATAGATACCACAAATGCAGATGTTTCTGCAAAAAGTAATATATAGTAAGTTTTCTTTTCGAAAATGAAGTAAACTTTACAGGTGATATTAAATGAATAGAGGATTGAAAATTGCAGTAACTGTTGCGGTGATTGTTGTGCTTGTCGCTGCTTTCTTTGTATATGATACGACGCTTAAGGGATCCGCCCCATCAAACGGTACCATTACGGTGAGGGACTCGCTGGGCAGGAACGTTACCTTTAATCACACACTTACAAGGATAGTATCTATAGACCCATCGGCAACGGCCACTTTGTATGCACTCGGTGCCTATCACGATCTTGTAGGAGGAAATGAATTCGACTGCTATCCTCCAAACGAATCCATACCAAATGTTGGAAACAGCTACGGCGTTAACCAGGAGGAGATAGTGAACCTTTCACCGCAGGTCGTGCTTCTATATGGCGCAACCATGCCCTCATATGGTACACAACTGCTAAATCTCGGAATACCTGTGCTGGTAGACAATCCAAACAGCATAACACAGATTGAGGAAGAGATAACGATGCTTGGCGTTCTGACCGGAACAGTGAAAAACGCGTCACTGATCAATCAGTGGATGAACCAGTCTCTTCTTGCGATCAATCAGAGCGTGAGCTCATTGTCCAATCAGCCTGAATATTCAGCATTCTATTACCTTTATGCCGGAGGATGGACTGCTGGAAACGGTACATTCATCGGACAAATTATGCAATATGCTCATTTGAAGAATATCGCAAACGCGTCCGGCTATTATGAGATGTCCAGTGGTCTGATCGCACAGGATAATCCACAGGTCATTCTGCTGGATCAGTATGTAAACTATTCTGCTGTGACCACGCCACCATACAATGAAACTTCGGCTTTCCTGAACGACCGGGTTGTCTCGGTGGTTAATGATTCATTTATCGATCAACCTGACTTCAGGATAATATATGGAATTGCCTGGATACTTGACAGCGTCTATCCAACGTTCGTCTCACTGCCAGCATTTCCGATACACTTAGAGTATCCACCGACATATGGTCTATAGAAATGTTTAAAACACTCAGGCATTTCAGCACCAGTGAGCGATACAGTAAGTCGGGAATAGTCTTCATTATATCTTTCGTTTTACTGCTAATTGTTGCTGTTTCCTCTGCATTCATCGGAGTGGTATACATATCACCCGAGGAAGTAACTAAAATTTTCCTTTCCCAGATACCTTATCTTGGCCACTACTTTTCAGCAGGTATAAATGTTGCTCACCAGTCTGAAATAATAGTCTACCTGAGGGAACCGCATATCCTTGGAGCGGTAATAATAGGTGCGGTCCTGGGCGTCGGAGGTGCGGTAATCCAGAGTGTTTTCAAGAATCCGATAACTGAACCTTACATGATTGGGATATCCAGCGGTGCAGCCCTGGGAGCCGTGCTTTCAATTGCCATTGGCTTGACCATTCTCGGCGTATATACACTGCAACTGCTTGCATTCATTTTTTCCGCACTTATTGTCGGCCTTATCTATTTTTTCTCACTCCGTAGTGGCAGAGTTCCCATCGTCTACATGCTTCTCACGGGCATTGCAGTGAGCGTCTTCGTTTCGTCGCTTGTGGCTTTCATGCTATACAACAGTCCCAATCTGGCCAGTACAAGCGAAGTCTTCTTCTGGCTGATGGGATCCGTCGACACAATAACTTGGGCGGAGTTAATTCCCGTTGCGCTGCTCTCAATAGCATCCGTGTTCATACTTTCCCTGTATTCCAAAGAACTAGATACAATTCAATTGGGAGAGGACTATGCCAGATCGGTCGGAGTGAGGGTTGAATCACTCAAGATTATTGCTCTTACCTTAGTCACTATAAGCGTGTCTGCCGTAGTGTCAATTTCTGGCCTGATTGGATTTGTCGGCCTTGTTGTTCCTCACATTTCGAGACTGATGCACGGCGGCAGTAACAGGAAGGTTATCCCATCTTCCGCGATCTTAGGCGCACTTTTCCTTGTTCTTGCCTACGATGTCTCCAGGCTGGTCATTCCGCCTAAAGTAGTTCCGATAGGCATAATAACCGGAATGATAGGTGTCCCTTTCTTTATATATTTACTTAGGAAATTGGCAGGTGGATATTACGCTGATTGAAGCTAGTGCATTAGAATACTCAGTTAACAGGTTCCATCTTGGACCCGTTTCTTTGTCTGTAAAAGGGGGCGAGGTACTTGGCATTGGAGGACCGAATGGTTCCGGCAAATCCACTCTCCTGAAGGTCATGCTTCGTCTTATTCGCCCGACCCGGGGTCGGATAACAATCGAAGGCGAGGATATAGAAAATATGACTCAGCACGACCTTTCAAGAAAATTGGCATACCTGCCCCAAAACCTCTTTTCGCCCCTGAATCTATCTGTGCAGGATGTCTTGCTTGCTTCCCAGTACAGTCTGGAAAGAAAGAGCAACAAGCTTGATGCCATAATTAACAGATACGGCATAGAGGATCTGAAACACAGAGATTTCAATTCTTTGAGTGGAGGGGAAAAACGACTTGTGATGCTCATAGGCGCAATTAACCAGGATTCAGACGCTATTCTGATGGATGAACCGGATACCTTTCTTGACGTAGACAAGGAGATACAAGTTATGGAAGAGATCAGGAATGTACGTGATTCTGGTCGATCCGTCATTGTCATCCTGCATGATCTCAACAAGCTTGCAAAGATATGCGACAATGTTATTATGCTAAAGTCGGGAAAGGTAATTGCGTATGGACCCACCGATGAGGTTCTTGTTCCTGAGACACTCGAAAAAATGTACTCTGCATCCTTCAGAATAGAGCAGGCCTCCGGATCCATGAGGATTGATGCGTTTCCAAAGAGAAGATCCTAGACTTGTTTAGCGGACAGTTCCATTAGTGATATCTTACCGCTATCGATATAGACTGTGAAATATGAGCAGTTTGTGAACCTTATATTATGCGGATCGCTCACTAACTCCCTGAAAAACATGCGAATAAACCCGCCATGACTTACTCCTAGCACCCTTTTACCAGAATATTTGCTCTGCAGATATGTTTCGGTCATTCTCACCCTTGACCTGAGATGTTCTACTGTTTCCGCTCCTGGAACTTTATCGACCCTTTCAGAAAGGATATTCGTCATATCGAAACCAAGGCTTCCCGTTATCTCTTCAGATGTAAGATTCTCAATCTCGCCTAGCGATCTGTCCCTGAGCGAAGTGAGGATTTTAACATCAGCTATAGCAAGTTCTCTGCTTATTATCATTGCAGATTCATAAGACCGTAACATTCCACTATACAGTATTAGATCATAATTTCCGGCCCTAAATTTATCATATGTGAGCAGGAAAACCCACCTCTTCAGGGGTGGGATGAAAGCGGACACACATCTTTAATGATTACAAAGCAATT
>JAKACH010000055.1 GCA_021821635.1 Thermoplasmata archaeon
GTGGACAGCATTAAAAAACCAATCCATTTTGGGGAAATGCTTGAAAGCCACCTGGAGATCCCGCTGAGAATTCTGAAGGATTTTGAGAATTACGCGAACGAAAAGGCATCGGCAGTCTTCATAAGCAGTATACAGAGCATCTATACAAGCAGCTGGACTGCTACGTCCTATCTCCTCGGTAAGAGTTCACTAAACAAGCTTGTGGAGATTGCGGCCGCCCAGCTGCTGAAGAGAAATATCAGGGTGAATGCGGTAGCCCCGTCCTCGATAGAGAAGGTTTTCATGCCGGGGAGGGACTGGAGATCGACGCGAAAGTTGGGCAGACTGGTTACTCCGCCGGAAGACATCGCAGAGGTTGTCTCTTTTCTTTGCAGTCCGGCAGGCGAATGGATCAATGGCGTCGTGATTCCCCTCGACGGGGGAAACAGGTTCACTCATGCTAGTGACTGAGCAAGAATAGGCAGTGACTTTTCAAACCTGTAATTGATGCCAAAGTGCCCGTCCTCGAACTCCTCGTAGGTATGGTTTATCTTTGAGTTCTTTAACTGATTGTCTATTGCCCTGGCACCCCAGATCGCTGAAAATTCATCCATGGTTCCCGCATCTACGAAGATAGCATTCATGGACTCAAGCTGCCTGGTAAAATTCTTAACATTTTTAGCTGGGTCGTGCTTCTGCCAGTTATTCCATACTTCAGGCCTGAAGTCCCCATTCTCGTAGTCAAAGGGAAGCATTACACCCATCTCCCCGGAATTGACATCGGGAGATAGAAATGCCGACGCACAGAGCGTTCTGAGAACCTTGATCTTCCTGGATGCTATCCTGTTAAGGCTCTGCCAGTATTTTTCAAGCCACCTGAAAGGACCGTTTGCGCTTCTGAATTCCTCCATCGCATCAGAGAAGTCTGGTATGAATACATTTTCGAAGCCCGCATCCATTGAATGAGCTGCAAATCCATGAAAAATTCCGGAATTCCGTACAGAAAGCGTATATGCACCGAAACCACCCGATCCCTTCCCGAAAAGTCCAATCCTTGAACTTCCAAATTTTTTCTTTAGCTCAGGAACAAGCTCCTTGACAATGAAATTTTCATATTGTCCCGTTGCAGTTGAATTGAGATAGTAATTTCCTCCAAGCTTGGTCCTGCTATCGACTATTGCAACCGTGCTTCCGCGCATTAAATCCTTGCTGTAAAGACGGTTCAGGATAGTTGGAAAGCTGTCAGTGAGGGGTGAGGATGCGATGAATGAATCGGGATCATTTCCAAATGACGGCAGTCCTATAAGCAAAGGAGCATCGTTTTTAGGGTTATCAGGGGTGAAGGCAATTACTTCCCTTTCTGCCCTGTCTCCAAGAGCATTTCCGACCAGGATTGTGCTCTTGACTATAAAATTAGTAGTTTTCATTACGCCGTTATTTCACTGGGGTATTAAATTATTCAATTTGTCCGTCACTATTGAATGTACATTTAAATTAAATGCATGCATGTCGCTCCATGCAAATTCCAGGGGACTTTGCTGATGTTCTTGCCTATCTCGCAATGCTCTTTGCAAAGAAGAGGATGAAGCAGATAGAGATATCCGGATACGGAATTGAATACACTTCTTACAGGATACTCGGTCAAGATATGTCTGAATCCGCTGAAATTGCGGAATTCCCGCCCGTGGATAACGTGGATCGTGTTTCCTGCCTGATAATTTCAGCAGGAATTAAGCCAGGAAAAGCTCCAGTAAGAGTAACAATAAGGTGGGATTTTTACGAATTTGAAGGTGACATATCAGAAGAGGAAGCTGAAAAATTTATAGACAGCATAGATCAATCAACCTTTCGGTACTTCTGATTCAAACTATTATTCTGACGTAAAGGCCTATAAGTATGACTGCAACACCAAAAGTGAACATTCCAGCGATCCATGGCACCGAACGGCCCTTCAGCGATCTAGACAGGCTGTATCCAAGTATAGAGAGCGAGACCTCTGTCACTATCAGGACAATGATGCTGGAAGATGAAATGGAGTAAGCACCAAGCGGTATCATAGATCCCAGGAAGCTGCACGCGCCGGAAACAACTGTTCCGGTCATGGAATCACGGTAAACCTCGTTCAAGAGCGTTCCTGATATCTTTCCGGTTGGCCTTGATGGGTTCAGATGCTTTGATATTCTCGACAACTCGGCCCTGTTGCTGGCAAATGATGCTATAAAGTAACTGAACGTCCCCACAGCTGCAGAACCTGTTGAAATCCTGAATGCAAGTGAGATTGCCATATGTAAATCGTTGAGGATAAGATATGATGAAATCATCAGGGCGGTAATGATGCCGTCAGTAAATCCCAGAGAAACTGGGAAAATATATGAAAATTTCAACTAGCTTCCCTAATCACCGAATTAATAAGTCTCTTCCCTGCCGCGACTTCGTCGATAGAATGCACAGCGCAGCCTATTTCCTCAATAGTTGTCAAAAGCAAAGACGAGTCTATGCCATCTCCCTCAACTGTAATAATGATGCCCATTGTTTCCATGTCCATTTCATTAACCGAAAGGTTCACCGCTTCTACACCTTTCACTTTCCCGATCGCATCTGCAACTTCAACGAGAGTTGGCTTGTTTAATCCCTTTGCAACATCCAAAACTATTCTTCTTATGTTCATCTATCAATCACATCATATGTTACTGGTCTGAAATGCCGAATGATATCATCATGCAAGAGGAATATAAATAATTTGCAAGCCTTAAGTACCGTATCATTCCAGCGCGCCATGTAGATCATGTCAATCTGGATTAGGTTTATACCACCCAAGATATTCACCTGCCAAATGGCACAGATAAAACTGAAGAAGGATCTGGAGGGCCTCTACAAGGCGAAGTATGCGATAATATTCTCCTTCATCATCACAGTTCTTCTGTCCAATAAAATCATACGAATATACAATGGAGCAGACTACGTCAGTAATTTTTCAACTTTCTTTTCCAATGGTTCCCTTATCGTGATGTACAGCACGCTCATTGGACTCCTTCTAGCAGCTTACGCAATCATAATAACACTTATACCATATTTTTCTGCTGACAGCCTGCAACAGCCAATATTTTCCCAGGTAAACCGTCTCTTTATGTTCACAATTCTAGATGGAATATTCCTGATGGTAGTCTACTTCTCAAACGGTATTCTTCCCATAGATGTTATACCCGATTTCATATACATCGAGGTCTTCTTGTTCATTTCACTCCTGATTGGCCTTTTCTTCTGCGTTCTGACGTTATCAGATCTTTTCAAAATTATCAGAAAGCGCGGTACCAGATGAGTTATAAAGGCAGCAGTTTATTTCTTCCATTCAGCCGGTTACAATAAGTGGAAAAGCTTGAAATCTTTCTCCAGCAACCGTCTATCCGGAATCAGATCCTTCAGTTCACGTGCAAGGTTGAACCTGTCAAATTTAAAACGTTTCATCTCCACACTTTGGTTCTTTGTGTCCAGGAGTATATAAGACGGGTTATGCGAAAAGTCCCTGGGTTGTCCTGCAGATCCTGGGTTCATCACTGCCATGCCATCGTTTTGCGTGAGAAACTGGTAATGAGTGTGCCCGACAACGATGTAGTCATAAACTGGAAGCCTTCCCTCGGCATTCTTGAAGTTTTCCTGCGCTATTGCCCATGGATACAAGTAGCCGAAGAGAGGATCGTCAGGTTTGCCATGAAAACATGCCAGCCTCATGCCATCGATATCTGAAATCAGGCTTCTTTTCAGGCTGCCGAGATACTGTAACTCCTCTTTTGATAACAGTTTTCTTGTTATGTTCTCCCTTGTGAAAGCAGAAACTTCCTTATTCTCAGGAGAGCACATGTCATCGGAACCATGTGATGCTGCATAGTCGTGATTGCCCTGAATTACCTCATCGAACTTGTCCCTGACAAGCTGGATTGCTTCAGATGGTTTGGGCCCATAATCAACGATGTCACCCAGATAAATGCCAAAGTCATAAGAGACAACTTTAAACATCTCTTTTGCTGCTTCAACGTTAGCATGTATATCGCTAGCAATCAGCACCCGGGTCATCTATAATAAGATCGATATGATGCATATTAATGTTCTTGACAATCGTCAATTTTTTTTACCATCTTTCTCTTTCAGCGCTGATAGGAGCCCTGACCAGATGATAGAAATAGTAAATGATGACTCGTATGCGACGGTCGATTTGGCCGGTGGTGGAATACGGGAACTGGTATTGAAGAATGAGAGTTTAATCAAACCCCCAACTGACGGAATCAAGACTCATGGGGGAATCGCTATCCTGGCTCCATTCGCAAATAGAATAAGATCAGGAAAATACTCTTTCATGGGAAGAGATTACGCATTGCCCGTCAATTCTGAGGGAAACGCGATTCACGGTTTTGCTAAAGATTCCACATTCTCGCCAGTAAAAATTGAAGACTCTTATTGCAGAATCCGGACTGATCTGACCGGACCGGGATATCCATGGACAATCAGGTTGGAAGTTACTTATGCAATAATGAAAGACGGGTTCAAATGCTCTGCAGTTACGAAAAACCTCTCAAGTTCACCCGCTCCATTCCAGATAGGCTTTCATCCCTATTTCACTTTCAGCGATTACTGGTCACTCAGCAGTGATCTACCAGGCGCACTGTTGGAATACAAAGATAAGTTTTTTCCTGACGGCTCCTCGAGGGTGATTGACCCTTTCCTTCTCGAGTCAGCCAGTGCAGGAAACCTGGATAACACGTTCATGCATAGCGGAGCCTTAACATTTACTACCGAGAGAAGAAAGATCCTTATTGACAGGAAAAACTTCAATTATCTTGTTCTTTATAACGGAACTTATTCTGAGGGCATTTCCGTCGCTGTAGAGCCAATGAGTGCACCGCCTGATGCCTTTAACAACGAGATTGGCCTGATAACTATAATGCCAGGCTCTGCTTATAGGGCATCGTTTAGCATAAGAATCAGGACAGACTAAATCTAGATATCTCAATATGCTGAGAGCAAAATAGTTGAATGATCTCAAACTAAAACTCACATGAAGAGAAAGTTCTTCCTGTCGGCACTGTCGAGCTTGTTCACCAACTGATCTATATTGTTTACTATGCGATCAATGTCTTTCTTCCCGAAATCGAACCCTTCTGCTTTCAACTTCATAAGTATTGATCCTGCTACTGCATGATAACCGTATATTGGGTTTACGAAGTCAATATTATCAAGATGTTCTCTTACGGCTTCCTTCAGTGTATTCCAGTAAATCGCACCTGACCTGAATACTCCGCCGTAACCACTTATTTCCATGTGATCAGTTACCTGAAGGCTCTCATGTAGACTGATGGCACATAATGCAGCTTCCCTAGCTGCTTGCTTCAGTATCTGTTTGCATATCTCGCTGCCGCTGTCTGCAAGCCTTGACACAGTGGCAGCAATAGATGCTATAAACCTGATGTCAATAGTGTCACGATACACCTGATTCACAATGTCCCTCTCGTGCGTTATTCCAAAAAGTCTCATTATCTCTCCGTGAAGGCTCTCGTCGTAAGGCATTCTGTGATCAGAAATCTTGGCAAATGCAGAAATTGCATTCTTTCCGATATAGAAAGCCCCTCCCTCGTCACCAATCAACCAGCCCCAGCCACTTGCCCTTTCAAATTTTCCCCTATACTTGCAATAAGAAATCATACCGGTGCCAGGTGCAACAATCAATCCATCCTGATCAAGAAAACGTGAATAATAACCTGCTTCGCCGTCATTGAAAAGCTGGAACTTTGGTGAAACTTTTGTTCTTTCTACAATTGTTTTTATTATCTCAGTCGATCTGTTTGAATCCTTGACTCCAGCTATTGCGAACGTCGAGGAGTCAAGTTCTGATCCTTTGACACCTGAGGAGATAAGTGCCTTTCTAACAGAATCATTGATATTTGATATCGCATTTTCCTCACCAATATTTCTGTAATTAGAAGGACCTGCTACGCCTATTCCAAGTATTTCTGCATTTTCGTTATAGACTGCAGAGAACGTTTTAGTAGCACCACCATCAAGTGCGAGATATTTTTTCATTGAAGCGGGGATTGGTATGCAGTAAATATTTTATTCCTTTCCGCCCGTTCCCGCAGCCCTCGGATCCATGTACGCAGGGAGGAGCAATATCAGTCCGAAAAAGTATATTGATAAAGATTGCATTTGGATCCGTGAAAAAGGACTCCCGCAAGTACGACCTCGCAATTTATGCGATAGACAGCCTCTTCACCATGGCAAACGAAACCAGAAATGCTAATGAAAGTCGTTCAAAGCGTTATGTATTCATCGCTGAAAAAATTGCAGCAAGAATGGATATCACACTAGAGAGGAGGTTGAAGAGGAGCTACTGTAAAAATTGCAAAACCATCTATGGCGCGGATACTCAGATACGTCTCTCAAACAGAATACTTACAATAAGGTGTGGACACTGCGGCTCAGTCAAAAGAATACCGTATTGAATACCGACCGGTCCATT
>JAKACH010000056.1 GCA_021821635.1 Thermoplasmata archaeon
ACCATGAATGAAAATTACCTTAACCGAACTACTCTTAATGCACTCATTTCTCTTTGATACGCTTAATTGAAAGTTTTGGTTTCTATTATCTGTCTGAACAGGTTACATACACACATTGCATAAGATAAGATGCGCATATTATCGACATCAAAAGATCTTAGATTTCTTGTTCGCTTAACCCTAAATCTTGATGCTAAACCTAGAAGTTTCACCTGTTCTCTAGTTGAAAGATTCCATAATATGGCAATATAATGTTGCGAAGCTTAATTTTTCAAGCGCAATAAATTTATCAGGCCAGTCGCCCTACAATGTTATGGAAGATTTCAACGCGATAGAGGAGGTACTCGAAAGATGGAAGGTTTCAGGTGAACTCGAGTTGCGTAAACTCACCGGGCTTAACATAAACAGCTGGAGAGATTATTTCAAGCAGGAAATTACAGAAATTGACAGCCTCCTTGACAGTGCAGCAGAAGATGCGCACGAAAGACTGGCAACTTTGCTTTCATTCGCAGTTGTCGTTGCAAGGGTAAGACCCTTCGTTGCTGCACCCCTTCTAAGGTATTTTTCAGATATCAAGGGTTTAATCCATAAACTGGCTCTAAATCTTGGCGTGAATGATACAGAGGTTACGATAGGATTCCCGTTCACCATAGAAATGACCTTTAACATTCCCACATCAAAGCCTTCGAAATGAACAACTACAGACTGATCAGTAAGATTCAGTTTTTTCGACAAGGCTAACTTCAAAGCTATCCAGGATCTTTTCTATAAGGACTTCCTGAACTCCGCCATCAAATTCCTTTTGCTCGATTTTCTGAGCCCATTTTCCCTGATCAGAAACAAGTTCACTCATTCAGACAACTCTCCATTCTGCATGAAAGATCCATTGACATCAGGTCACTTTGACTGTTGATCTGATTCATCAATAGATCTTCGGTGCTCATGGTTTCAAGATTATGAATCCGGCTGGCAGAATATATTTTTCTCTTCAATTTAAAAATGAGCAAGTGGCTGGTAATAGGGCTTCGGGAAACAGATGTTCTTAACTTTTATCCTTGCAAGTAAGACGGAGATCTCAGGAGTAAACGCTGGAAAGACATTATGTTTATTCTCAGAGTAGTGATATGAGCAATGATGGATGGGACACAGCAGGTCAAGATCTGCCCTAAATGCGGTTCGGTATATATCAACTGGATAGCGGGAGGCCTGATTGGTGCCGTCTATAAGTGTGATGACTGCAATTACGTTGGACCATTCATACTTGAAGTAAGGGCTAGAGACCTGGAAAAGTTCAGGAAGGAACTCAAAAAAACCTCGTCTGAATCGAATGATACGACAAAGGTTGAATGATGAAATCCATGTTATAAAGTATCATTTAACGTCAGTCTTTTCATGTTTTATCTTCCTTATTTCCCTGTTGTAGGCATCCGCAATTTCATAAAGCCCGCATGTTCCGACAACATTTCCTTTATCATCCGTCACAACGACCTTTCCAAGGGGGCTCCTGCTCAGCAGGTCAAAGACCTGGTGGGCGTTCGCTGACGTATTTACTTTTGGCGGATTTGGATTGAGGACTTCCCAGGACTTGACTTTTGAAAGGTCCTTGTTCATGTCAATATCCTCTATTGAAAGGAGGCCAATCAACTTCCCATCCTTCTGGACAACCACACTTTTTGTCTTGGTCTCCCTGATCTTGGAAACCGCTTCCAGAAGGTTTGTCTCCGGCGATATAAAGGGATAGTTGGTGTTTACGGCTGAAAGGACGCTCACCTCATCCAGGACAGGCTTCTCGTATTCCATTGCATGAGCAGGAGACGCAGCCCTGTTGTCAACCTGCTTGCTGTATATTGAGTACTTATCACCGCATATAAAATAGGCAACAAGCGTGGTAAGCATTAGAGGGAAGAATAGAGAATAACCGCCTGTCATCTCCGTTCCCATGATGATTATCGAAACCGGAGCCTTGGAAACGGCTCCAAAGAATGAAATCATCCCCACTACAGTAAGATCGATAACATTTACTGTCGGAAAGAAAGGAAAGAAAACACCATAAATTGAGGCTCCAAGAAAACCTCCGATAACCATTCCGGGAGCAAATACCCCTCCCGATCCTCCCGAACCTATCGTAAAAGATGTGGCAACGATCTTCGCCAGTACGATGATAAGCAGCATCCAGAACGGAAAAGCCAGGTTTCCGTAAAATATTAGCTGAATCCATCCATAACCGAGACCCAGGACTTCTGGGATAAATATGGCAATAATGCCTACAACAAGCCCACCTATAGCTGGCCTGAAATACTTGGATATTCGCTTCATTTTTGAGAATAACTTCTGAATGCCGTAAAAGAAGACTACATAAAATTTACCGACGAGTCCTGCAACAATTCCCAGTATCAGATATAGAAGCAAAGATTCCGGTGAACGAAATCCAGTTATTCCGCCAGTTGGGATCAGGAACAGGCTATTCCTGTAACCAAGTGTGGCTCCGAAGATCAGGTATCCCACAAATGAAGCAATGATTGACGGGATTAGCGCTTCAACCTCAAAGTCCTTTCTGTACAGGATCTCTGTTGATAAAATTGCCCCACCCAGAGGTGCCAGGAATATGCTTCCTATGCCTGCCCCGATCCCAGCGGCCATTGCTATCCTTCGGTCATGATCATCCATGCCGAATGCGTCAGCTATAAAAGATCCAAAACCTGCAGCAATCTGTGCTGTAGGTCCCTCCCTGCCAGCGCTCCCTCCGGAGCCGATGGTTATTGCTGAGGCAACTGTCTTGACTACAGGAATCCTTCTCCTGATCCTGCCTTCCTTGTTATGAAATGCATCAATTGCTGCATCTGTTCCATGCCCTTCAGCTTCAGGTGCAAATCTGTATACTATGAAGCCGGCAAGAAGACCTCCGAGCACTGTTGAAACAGGTATCAGGAGCCTTTGCGTCAGTGATGTGCTTAAAACATAGGTGAATGAGCCATAAGTTCGTGGTACAGAAAATCCTGTGATTCCGACAAGTATCAGGCTGTTGAACACATTAATCAGTGTATATAGGATGATAGCACCGATACCTGCTATTACTCCGATAAGACTTCCTATGAAGACCCACTTTCCAACATAGGCCGCATTTATCTTTGCCTTGAGTGAACTGATTGCAGAACCTATGTGGGATTCCATTTTCCGAGTATGCCAAAGTCAGTTATAATAGTTGTAGTCAGGGCTCATCATTATGAGCCGTTTCAGAAAAGCTGAGAAAGAAATTTTCGCTTTCAACGGCGGGATTCTCTGCAAGTGTCATTCCCGGAATCTCCTTCCTGAAATAAGAGGCTCGCTTATCCAGTATAATGCCTATACCTATGTCTGAAGAGCTCCTGATCAACCTTCCGATTTCCTGTCTTATCTTCACTGAGGTTGGATACTTGACCGAATATTCCCATCCCTTCCCGTTCCTGGCTTCATAATAGTCGTGCAGTGCCCGGTTTTTGGCGTCCGGACGAGGATAGGGGATGCCTGCCACTATGACCACTTCAAGCTGATTCCCTGGAAAATTAAGACCTTCCGATAACCTTCCGCCGGAGACCGCAAGCAAGGGTCTCCTGGTCTTTCGGAATTTGCCCACCAAAGCAAAGACATCAGCCTGGGAAAGCTCTCTTTCCTCCATCAAAACAGGGAATGAGAAACCACCGCCGAAAACCTTTTTCATGGCACTGTAAGATGGAAAGAATACAATTGTGCCCCTGTTGGTTCTGGCAATTATATCCTCTATGAGATTATGCATTTTCGATGCTTCCTCGTCATTGAATGCATCGAATTTTGTCGTGACTCCGTTATAATAAATAACCTTTCTTCGCTCCGCAGGGAATATTTCGCTTATTCTCTTGTGCGGAATTCCGCTAAATCCTATAATATCCAGGTAAACACTAATCGGCGACAGCGTTCCAGACATGTGGATAGTCTTCGACTGCTGCAATGGTGCAAGCAGCTGTGACGGGTCGAGACAGAATGCGGATACAGAGCCCTCTGCATTTCTGGATAAAATTGCGACATATGTATCCTCGTTTATCATTTCCCACTTCATCAGAGCGATGGCAACACTCATGACACTGGAGCGGGGAACCTTTCCTTCCCTTTCCCTCTTTTCGGCTATGGATTCACCAAAGAGTTCCATGTAGTTAACAAGATCGTGGAATAACTGCGAAGAGATTCTGTTCTGGATCATTATAGTCTCTATGAGGTCATGAAAGCTTATCCTGACCTCCTCGCTTTCTCCGATCTTTTCATTAACGAGCGAAATAATTGCCGATCTTGTCATCTCCAGAACATCTGACGACTTGTATTTCTGGTAGAGCAGGAAATCCCCCTGATCCCTTGCCTCATTCTCTGCGTAGTTGATCTGCCTGATTGATATGTCAAAAGATGACATGTCTCTTGCAAGATCAGGCAGGTTATGCGCCTCATCAAGTATCAGGACAAGATCGTCGCGAGATACTCCCCAGTGCTGAAGGAATCTTTCGCCGATAGCAGGATTGAGGAAACTTGCATAAGGGGCAAGGACAACATCTGCTTCAGGAAGTGCCCTCTTGAGTGATTCGTAAGGGCAGATTATGTTGTCTGATCCGTAATCGAGGAACTCTTCAGCAAATGGAATTGTGGAAAATATATAGTTCTTTGTTTCTTCCGACCAAACATCATAGTTATAGTACTTGCATGCGTCGGGATCGCCTTCGAGCACTTTCTTTTTCCTAAGTCTGCAGAACCTCGAAAGCGATTCGGAGCTGAAGTCCTGGTGTCCTTCCACCTCCCGATACAGCAGGCATAGATTGTGACGACCCTGCATCGGCATCGCGTGTATTTTGAGATCCATCGATATGCGCCTTAACTCCCTTATAACCTGCTCCTGCTGGGAGTTTGTTCTCGTTAGATATAAGATCTTTTTACCGTTTTCAATTGCATATTTAAGCGCCCCATGAAGACCCATTAATGTCTTCCCGGATCCTGTTGGAGATTCTATCGCAACACCGATATTCCCTTTCAGGGATTCGGTAATAAAAGAGATTATTTCACCCTGGTAGCTCCTCAGCTCAAAATTGTTTTCCAATCTTCCCGTTCGATCATTTTTAACAGATAGTTATATTTTCGCTAGTTCCGTTACCACAGAGTAGGGTGTTACCAGATTGCAGCATCCAGATCTCGCATCATGTAGAGGGACAAATCACTCATCTATTTATATGAAAATAAAATGAGCTTCTTGAAGTTTGGAAATGCAGATCCTGATTGAGAATGTTTTCAGGGATAGTCCGTCAAGGAAGAGGATTGTGGAGGGGCTCTTCAATATGGGTATCTCCATACGTGCCGGCAGGTTCTGGATAGGTCCAATTGAAATACCGACATCTGAAGTCGCGAAAGCTTTCAGCGTTAACAGAAGAACAGTGTACGAAACCCTCAGACAAATAGAGGCAAATCATGTCATCGCGACTATCATGGCAAACGTCACTTCGGATGTTGACTGCAGCCAGATCGCGCCTCTGATTGGCAATCAGGTCATAGAAATCGACATAGCTACTGGTCTATTCCAGAAGGTATTCATGGAGTTCAGTAACTACATTACAAGCAGATCCATCAATGTAACAGAAGTGCTTTCCAGAACCGATGGAAAGAAGAAGAGCTTCATAAGGGCTGTAATAAGGAACATTTTGCATGATCAGGAAATAGAAGACATAGCGAAAATGAAAGGCGTGCTGAAGATTCGCTTAACCAGGCCTGATCTTGATTCGCCGAGCTATTTATGCAAGGTATGTGAGGTTGTAGTTTGTCCAAACAAGGTATCAAGCCCGTTGCAGCAGGAAACCACAGAGACCGTCAGAATCTGATAATGTTTATATACTGCGTTTAATACATAGGGTCGTGGAAGATTTTAGAAAGTTCCTTTTGAAGGAATTGATGGTTCAGTTGCGGAACAGGGGGCTTGAATTCGCTGAACCAGATCTGGATGGAGTTTCCACATTTGACATTGCCGCAAGGAGAGGGGATGAGAAATATCTCATCAAGATCCTTTACAATATAGATACAATGCGTGAAGAGGGGGCTAGGGATCTGATGAGTGTGTCAAGGATCCTCGGCTGCATAGCAATAGTTATAGGAAACAGGGCAAGCAATGGCACGCTTGAAGACGGAATAATTTACTTCAGGCACGAAGTGCCTATAATGACGTATGAAACTTACATTGCTTACCTTGACGGTGAGAGTCCTTACATATTTTCTGCCCATGGAGGGTATTATGTTTCAATAAACGGTGAATCCCTGAGGAAAATAAGGGAGGAACACAGGTACTCGATAGGGTACGTTTCTGGCGCCGTCGGTGTTTCAAGAAGGAGCATTTCCCTTTACGAATCAGGATCGGCCGCAACACTTGATGTTTTTAACAGGCTGCAGCGTATTTTCGCTGTTGACTTGAAGA
>JAKACH010000015.1 GCA_021821635.1 Thermoplasmata archaeon
GAGAAAAGGACAGACAAGAGCAGAATAACGGCCCCCACAACTCCAAGCCCGCAAGCAGATCCCAATTTAGAATCGTTCATTATTTATAAAGGATGTTTATTATCATATATAACTTTTTCTATTTGTTTCAGGCCTTTGATTGTTCACGAAATTATCTTTAGTTCGCAAAGTTTCCGATAAATAATCAACAATACTCTAACCTGCCTATCCAATGCTACCATTAATGTTGTGCCTTCTTAAGAGTCTACAGGATTCGAACTATATATTGCGACGTATAATAGTGTAGGTAATTTACTGTAGGTGGTATGAATACGTAAGCACGTAGACTTACTTGCCATTCAAAACTATTGTTTTGTTTGAAATTAGTGTTACATGGTTCTTCAGAACTACCTTCCCTGCTACTTGATACGCATCTTTTTCGTATGTCGAAACCTCCAAGTTTGTAATATCACGTAAGTCCTTCTTGACTGTTGAATGAAAGATTTCATTCGTACTGATTAGAAAACTGGCGTTTTGTCGGAAATTCCACTCTGGTTTGATGGAAGGTATTTGTATTCTTGCACATACCAGCTAAAGAAGCCAATAAGATCCCTATACTGCAATAGATCCCGCCTGCTTGTGGTTGCATTTCTGCCACATTGTTTATAAGCATATTCGTAGACATTGTTCAGCCACTCTTAGATTATTATCTTCTTTGCTGCGCTTTCATTCCTTCAAATAAATATATATAATGAAGGTTATTGCACCGTTATGCACGAATCATCCACCCAGATTCCGATCAAGAAAGGACAACGTTTTGCGGACGCACTAGGCCGCAAGGACGGCGAGATCGTTGCTGCAAGGTTCAACGGCTCACTGTTTGATCTATCCAGTATTTCGCCTTCAGATGGCACATTCGAGCCAGTCAATGTCCACTCTAAGGATGGCATGAGGATACTCAGGCATTCCGCCGCGCATCTTATGGCACAGGCAACCCTCCAGATATATCCAAAAGCACGCCTTAATGCAGGTCCTCCGACAGAAGACGGCTTCTATTATGACATAATGATGGATCCTATTTCCTCTGAGGATCTGGGGAATATTGAGAAGGCCATGAAGAAATTGGCAGAGGAAAATATACCTATTGTCAGGGAGGAAAAATCAAAGGATGATCTCCTACGATTATTCCATGACAACCCTTTCAAGATCGACAAGATAAGAGACAACGTTCCTGATGGCTCCAAGTCATCCATATATGTGCAGGGGAACTTCAAGGACTTCTGCACAGGTCCGCATGTGCCATCGACAGGTTACCTCAAAAATGTGAAGCTGCTCTCCCTGGCTTCCACCAACTACAAGGGTGACGAGAAAAGAGAGAAGCTTGTCCGAATTTACGGTACAGTATTTCCGTCGGATAAGGAACTGAAGGATTACCTGAAGATGCGTGAGGAGGCCCTAAAGCGGGATCACCGCAAGGTGGGTCAGGAAATGGATCTTTTCGTGTTCAGCTCCGAACGGGCGCCTGGCTTCCCTCTTTACACACCAAATGGTACAATCATTAGGAATGAGCTAATCGCATTCATGCATGAACTCAATGCAAGGAACGGCTGGCAGGACGTCTCCACTCCTCATATATTTACGGACACAATGTGGAAGCAATCCGGGCATTATGCGAAGTACAAGGATAACATGTACACATTTGAGTTCAAGGATGGGACCGGTTATGCGGTAAAGCCGATGAACTGCCCGGGACACATAACCATTTTTGAAAGAGAGCCGCACAGCTACAGGGATTTGCCCGTAAAGTATTCGGAGCCCGGGCAGGTATACAGGTACGAGAAGTCAGGAGAGGTCGGGGGCCTCACCAGGCCCAGGACATTCACAATCGACGATGGCCATGGTTTCATGCGCGCGGATCAGCTTGTCGACGAAATAAAGAGCATTATAGAAATGACAAGGGAGACATTCAGGCTCCTTGGGGAGAGCAAGCTTGATTTTGAGCTGAGCGTGATGGACGAGGATCAACCGGAAAACTACCTCATTGAATATGTCTGCCAGAAATGCGGCACCGTTTTCCATGCAAGGAAGGTCGCTGGAGAGGGAGAACTTCAGTGCCCCAGCTGCGGATCGGATGAGATAAGCCCTGATCTATCCAAGTGGAAGGAGGCAACCGAGAGCCTCCGTACCGCCCTGAAGGAATCAGGCATAGTATACGAAGAGCTGAAGGGGGAAGCCGCATTCTACGGTCCCAAGATTGATGTTCACGTAGCAGACGCCATAGGCAGGAAATGGCAGTGCTCCACAATCCAGGTGGACTTCATGATGCCAATCAACTTCAACCTCCAGTACGTGAATCAGGCAGGAAAGAAGGAAAATCTTGTCATGCTTCACCGCGCGGTCTTCGGCAGCTACGAGAGATTCATGGCCATACTGATAGAAAATTTTGCAGGAAACCTGCCCACATGGATCTCGCCGATGCAGGTTTTCATAGCGCCTGTATCCGAAAAGTATCTGGAATACAGCGAAAAAGTTCTTGCCGACATGCTTAAGAAAGGCATAAGGGCGCATCTCGACAGGGGTACCGACACACTGAACAAGAAGCTGAAGATGATAAGAAGCAAGCGTCCATCCTACATTGTGGTGGTAGGGGAAAGGGAGCTTGAATCCGGGAACATCACCGTCCGGAACAGGAAAAACGAGCAGAAGGAGATGACGGTGTCAGGATTTATGGATGCAATCAGCATGGAAATAAGGGAGAGATCTCCCGTCCAGGCTATCTGAGCGGGATCATCCTGGTGATGAGGCTGGTGTTCCGGCCTTTACCTTTCTTATCTCCTCGGTGAGCTTTGGAAGTGCCTTCGATGCATCCGCATTTATGAAGTAGTCTGAAAACTTAACGATTGGCGCCTCAGGGTCTGTGTTGATCGAGATAATTGTCTCGCTTGCCTTCATCCCGACGATGTGCTGTATCTTTCCTGAAATACCTGCGGCAATGTACAGTTTCGGCCTCACAGTCTGACCGGTCTGGCCGACCTGGTGCTCATACGGAATCCATCCAAGATCGACGACTGGCCTCGATGCGCCCACCTGCCCGCCAAGGGAATCCGCGAGATCCTTCACAAGCTTGAATCCTGATGCATTTCCAAGTCCAAGCCCACCGGATACGATGATCTTTGCCGATGTTAGATCAAGCCGATCCTTCTGCTTGAATTCAATCGTCTTGTGATCCCCCGCATATTTTGCCATCTTCACCTTCTTGATTGTGACTTCGCACTTGTGGTTTTCAACCTTCTCAGGCATTTTGTAGCTTCCCGGTCGTGACGTGATCATCTGCGGCCTGTGCCTCTTGCACAGTATCTGGTCAATTGTCTTGTCCCCGAACGACGGCCTCCATGCTATGAGCAGTCGGTTAGGCACATCCACGTCGAGTTCTATGCAGTCTGCTGCCACACCAGTCCTGGCCCTGATCGCTATCCTGGACACAAGATCCCTGCCCTCCCTGCTTCCCGATATCAGGAATATATTCGGCTTATACTGTTCCACAAAAGATGTTATGAACTCAGTGTAAGCAACGCTTGAGAATCCGCTGAAGTCCGTTACCTCGGCGCCGAGAAACACATCGCAGCCATAAGATTCGGCCTCGGCAGCGATCTCTTTCAGGTTCTTTCCTACCGCAACGCCTACCGCTTTCTCATTGAGTTTATGTGCCAGCTCTTCAGACTTGCCAAGCATCTCCAGGGAGCCCCTTGTCAGTTTCCCGTTCTTGTGCTCCAGATATACGAAAACATCATGGTATTCCTCAGGATGCTCCGGAACCACACAGTTGATAAGTTCCACCATCATGCATCATCCCCGATCTTTATTATTCCCTTTTTCACGAGCTCATCGACGAGGGCCGGGATTTCCTCCAACTTGACGGGCCTGGATTCCCTCTTCCTCTCCTCCGGTATCTTGAGGGCACCGACAAGCGTTGGTGATCCCTTCAGGCCGACCCAGTCAACAGGAAGGCTGAGCGTGTCATGATCCCACTTCTCCACGCCTTTCCTTATTGCGTCGACCTTCAGCCTCAGCCTGGATCTCCTTGGCAGGTTCGAGTTTATCAGCACTGTAACGAGTACGGGCGGTTTTGTGCTCACTACCTCTATCCCGTCTTCGAGCTCTCTTTCAGCGGTAAGCATCCCGGATTCAATCCTGGAATCTACCGTATATGTGACCTGATCTATTCCAAGGAATTCTGCTACCCCGGGACCGACATGTCCCGTACCAGAATCGGTTGTGCTCTCTCCTGCAAATATGATGTCAAAGTCGCCGATCTTCTTTACGGCTGCGGCTAGCGTCAGCGAGGTTGCATATGTATCTGCTGCTGCGAAGACCCTGTCTGTGATCAGGATTCCGCGATCAGCTCCTCTTCCCATGCACTCTATGATTGCGCTCTCTGCCTGTGGGGGGCCCATTGATATGACGGTGATGTCGCCACCCTCCTTCTCCTTTATCTTCAGTGCGGCCTCGAGTGCATTCTCATCGGAAGGGTTTATGATTCCCCTCGCCTGGGACCTGTTCAGCGTGTACTTTACCGGATCTATGAATATCTCTTCCGCATCCGGCACCTGCTTCATCATAACAATCATTTTCAGCGCCACGATATCACCCGAACTTGTACTTGACTCCATGGCCACCCTTGGGGTTGGACCATGCCACAGAACCATGCGAGCACGCAAAGAAGCATGTTCCGCATTCCACGCAATCCTCGTACTTGAAATTGAGCTTGCCCTCAATCAGGGTATAGCAGCTTGCAGGACATGCGAAAGTGCAGAAGTGATCCGGGCAGACCGCGCATATGTCAGGCTTAACGGTGATGTGTTCATATCCCTTATCCGTCTTATAATTCAACAGCGACAGTTTTTCCTCAATTTGCATTGTATTTACATCCTCCTTGCAGCCCGGTATGCTTCCAGTATGAGCTGCGATTTTGTCATTCCTGATCCTGCCGTTGATTCAAGCAGGATTTCATAGAGATGCCTCTTTGGCTGGCCAGTCTCGTAAAAGAGATCGAAGAAGATGTTCTCCGCCATTTTCGGGACAGCCTTATGCATCAGGTTGCTCCATGTAACTCCCTCTATTCCCTTGAATGTCTTCATATCCTCAAGCACGTACTTTGATGCAAGCTTCTCATCGTAGGATTTCAGGGAATCAGCCGAATAGTTGTTTCTTGACTTGGCTGCAATAGCAGTTTCGGCTGCTGCTATTCCAGAGGTGATAGCATAATTCATTCCCTGGATGACGAGCCCGTTGCTGAATGAAAGACTTGCGGAATCCCCGGCAATCATGTATCCATCCCCACTGAGTTTAGGAACAGATCGTATGCCGCCCTCGCACACCAGGTGCGCACTGTACTCCTCAACCTTCCCGCCCTCAATATAAGGTGCAATGAACGGATGTGTGACGAACTGTTCCATGATGTTGTAAGAGTAGGTGCTGTTGTTGGCCCTCAGATCGGCTGAGTTTACAACCGCCCCAATCGAGATGGTATCCTTGTTGGTATAAAGGAATCCTCCTGCCTTCACGCCACCGGGAAGAAATCCCAGAACATATTCTCCTGCGTATCCCTGCGAGCCCCTTAGGTTGAACCTTTCATTTATTGTTGCTTCCGGAAGCCGTATCACTTCCTTGATGCCTATAGCAACGTCTCGATCTCCAATAGGCTTCCTCAGACCGGAATCTATTGCGACCCGTGGATTTGCCCCCTCTGCCAGTATGACAACATCTGATGTGATCACGTCGCCATCCTGCTCAACTCCAATTATCTTCTTATCCTTGACTGCCACCCTGTCAACCGTGACACCGGTGACAAGGGTTGCGCCCGATGCTTTGGCCTTGTTTGCCAGGAATTGGTCAAACTTTGCCCTGAGTACCGAGTATCCGGTCTTGTTCTTCTCGAATTTTTTAGACCTGAAATCTATTGAGATAAGCGAATCCTCTGTAAGGAGACCTGTACCCTTTGACAGCACGTATCTCTCCAACGGCGCATTTTTCTCCCAGTCAGGTATTATCTGCGCAAGCTCGTTTCCCCAGAGTATGCCTCCTGAAACGTTCTTGCTTCCCGGCGGATCTGCTCTCTCAACAAGCAGTACGTTGAGACCGGAAGAAGCAAGCTTTATTGCAGATGATGAACCAGCGGGGCCAGCCCCCACAACAATAGCATCAAATTCGCTCATCTGCACTAAATGGCACCGTCATTAAAAAAGGTTGCAATTATATGTACGCATGCTCGAATAATATCTGTGCTCCCTGCTCTTTCTGTGAAAATCATTTCTGGAAAAATTGATTTTGAGATATCCCTATGCCGTAGGCGTTGAAAAATCATAAGATGATTTACCGGAGACTGGAGGAATATTTTGGGGATCTTCACTGGTGGCCTGCAGAATCCGATGACGAGATCCTGATCGGAAGCATCCTGACGCAGAATACTTCATGGAAGAACGTGGAGAAGGCGATTGCAAGGCTGAAGCAGGACAACATGATGTCACTGCTCGCAATTTCAGGGTCGAAGGAGGATGACATCTCGGCAAGGATCAGGAGCTCCGGTTTTTACAGGCAGAAGGCATCCAGGATAATCAGGATAGCCGCAGCGATAGTGAACAGGTACGGCAGTATCGATTCGATGCGGTCCCTCCCTACCGGCGATCTGGTAAAGTTCTTCAGCAGCCTTTCTGGAATAGGGCAGGAAACGCTTGACTCTATCCTTCTCTATGCATTCGGAAGGCCTGTCATGGTGATTGATGCATATACAAGAAGGATAATGTCCAGGCTGGATTATCCAGCCCAATTTGAAGATTCAGATATAAGAGATGCAGCACTGCATGATCTTGAACATTCTGTCACTGACCTGAAAAACTATCACGCATGCCTGGTGGAACTGGGAAAGAATTTCTGCAGGAAAGCGCCGGACTGCCAGAATTGCCCGTTGAGAAACGAGTGCAATTACGCTATGGATTTCAGTTCGCCATAACCAATGAGCCGCCATCTGTTGGATATTCTCCTGCCGATGGCAACCCTTGTTCCAACGTTTGCAGCCACAGGATATCTGAGGGTGACATCCATGTCATCCTTTCTTGCTGAGTTAACAATGGCTACGGTGTTTGCCGTGCCCACTGTGAACATGAGGCTCTCCTTGCTCTTGATTGGTGTGATGGTCTGTTCCTCGGCAAAACCAACCACCCTTTTGAGAAGGTGAGTTTCAACCACCGCGTCTGATACCACGGGAGGTGCTTTGCCAACGTTCCCGACAATCCTGCCTGTGAAGGAGTCGTTCTTGGTTAGAAACGGATCGAGCTTTGTTCCCACAGCTGCCAGCCCTCCAGGCCGTATTTTGTCTAGGCTGCTGGTACCGGCCCTTAGGCTGGTTATCTCTGTTATCACGTTTTCCCAGGTCTGCTTGTTACCCCTGGTAACCTGAATGCCGGGTGATATCTCGATCTCCTGCCCTACCCGGAGCTCGCCTGTAACCAGTGATCCGCCAAGAACACCCCCAACGAGTTTGGCAGGGTTGGTTCCTGGCTTGTTGACATCAAAAGACCTCGCAACGTACATCATCGGATCCAGGGAAGGATCGAACTTGGGTGAAGGTATCTTCTCCTCGATTGCCTTGAAGAGCGAGTCTATATTGACATTGTGATATGCGCTCACGGGTATAATCGGTGCATCCTCTGCAACGCTTCCCTTCAGGAATGCCTTTATTTCGTTGTAATTGTCAATGGCTTTTTCCCTGGTGACAAGATCAATCTTGTTCTGGGCAACGACAATATTTCGGATCCCCATAATCTCGAGTGCTGTCAGGTGTTCTCTGGTCTGTGGTTGCGGGCACTTTTCATTGGCAGCGATCACGAGAAGAGCACCATTCATTATGGATGACCCGGCAAGCATTGTTGCCATCAGGGTCTCGTGCCCCGGTGCATCAACTATGGATATTGATCTTGAAACTGTGCATTTTCCTGCTTCTGGGGTACGGGTATAATAGACTTCACCGTTCTCGTTTGTGCACTTATAAATTGTGACATCGGCATAGCCAAGCTTTATTGAAATGCCCCTCTTGATTTCTTCAGAGTGGGTGTCAGTTTTAGTTCCTGTCAGGGCCTGTGTCAGTGTGCTCTTGCCATGATCAACATGGCCGACCATCCCTATGTTGACACTTGGTTGAGAATCCATCAGTTGCTTACCTTGGCTTCTTCCCCTTCAAGAGGGTTGGGGCCATACTGGATTATCTTCAGATTCAGCTGTGAGATGTCGGTCCCGACGATTGCTCCGCGGACAGTTATACGCTTCCTCTTTCCGTCTTTTCCTGCTTTTCCCCTTGTATATGTTTTCAGGATTCTCTTCTTCCCGGAAAGCTGAAGATCCGATCTCATCGCAAAACCGTCAACAGAGGTTCCTCCAGTCAATTTCAGCCTGTATCCTGGTAAATTAAAGAATATACCGTCCAGTTCTTCTCCTATCTTTCTTCCTGCCAGCGATCCAAGATTCTCCGGTGTAACTTCTCTCTTGTATGTCTTACCGGTCTTTGGATCCGCAATTAATGCTACAGCATTTGCCATTATTTTCACTCCTGTTCGACGTTGGTCTAAGGTGCCCCTTATTTTTCATGAGTTAATAAATAATCTGATACCTGACCCATTCAGGCAAGGAACCTTATCTTATTGCTGATTTGAGGCTCGCAAATTGAGGCGATTGGCATAGTTTTACCTTTGGGCGCTGAAAAGAATTAACATTTATGAGCGGGAAATCCACATCCTTCAGATTCGGGAGGATGTCACGTTCACTGAGTTCAGAAGGACAAAACGCAGTTCTGGTCGAATTTGAACATGGGGTATCCCTTTGCCTGAAGGTATGTGGGAGGAGATGCATGCAATGTTAAGAGATATCAAAGCAGTTTTATTCCATTGATCATTTCACCTTGTGATCGTTCTCGGAATTGAAGGAACTGCCCACACTGTAGGTTGCGGTATCCTCGATGGTAGGAAAATACTTTCAAGTGTGTCGTCCACCTATTCACCTCCTAAAGGGGGCATCCATCCAAGAGAGGCAGCAGTTCACCATGCCGAGAATGTCGTTCCCGTTATACAGAGAGCTCTTGCAAAAGCAGGCATTTCAATTGAAGATGTGGACCTGATAGCTTTTTCCATGGGACCCGGTCTCGGACCCTGCCTGAGAGTTGTCGCAACAGCGGCGAGAACTCTTTCTCTCAGGCATAAAATTCCGCTTTTGGGCGTTAATCATCCCCTGGGACATGTCGAAATAGGAAGGATGCTCTCTGGAGCAGACGATCCCGTGATGCTTTACGTATCGGGAGGAAATACACAGGTCATTGCCCATATGCAGGGTAGATATCGTGTTTTTGGGGAGACTATTGACATTGGTTTGGGGAACATGCTTGATAAAATAGCAAGGGACTTCGGGTATCCTTTTCCAGGCGGACCAAAGATCGAGTCACTGGCGTCGTCCGGCAACAAGCTGCTGGAACTTCCATACTCAGTCATGGGTATGGACACTTCATTCTCTGGAATATACACTGCTGCCAAGAGATACCGGGAACTCGGGGAATCTGATCAGGACGTGTGCTTCAGCATACAGGAGACTGCGTTTTCTATGCTGGTAGAGGTAACTGAAAGAGCGCTTGACTATCTTGGCAAAAGCGAGATACTTCTTGCTGGCGGGGTTGCCAGGAATAAGCGCCTGAGGGAGATGATCAGCAAAATGAGCCAGGAGAATGGCTGCAAGTCCTATCTGACAGATCCGGAATACTGCATGGATAATGGTGCAATGATAGCGAGAGCGGGGCAGCTAATGTACGAAAGCGGGCAGCGCCAGGAGCTGGAACAGACAGCGGTGATCCAGAACTACAGGATCGACCAGGTCGAGGCGGGATGGGTGAAATCGGAGAGCAGGCCATTGCCAATGCAGGGCGCTGAGGCTGTACTCACGAAATCAAGATATATTGACAGGAGCGCGATTACAAAGACACGGATAGGCAAGGGTTATCGAGATCCGAGACTGGATGCCAGGATAAGGTCCTCAAGACTGAGAAATGAAGTCTCCATAGCATTGAGGTTGCATGAAATAGGAATTGATACGCCCACGGTATATTCACTCAGGCCTGATTCAAGAAAGATAATTATGCAGAGGCTTGATGGAATGAGCCTCAGGGATGCCATTGTTTCCGGATATAATGGGCAGGAAATGATGGAAAATCTCGGTGCACTTGTTGCAAAAATGCACTCGAATATGATTTCACACGGCGATCTTACGACGAGTAACCTGATAGTCGATAAGAGGAACCGGATATATTTCATTGATGCAAGCATGGGAAGTTATCCTGCAGAGAAAGAGGCGCTTGCGCAGGATCTCTTCCTGCTCAAGGAATCCCTGGCCAGCATGCATGGTAATCAGCCTTCTCTCTGGAAGCACTTCCTTAACAGTTACATGGATAAGGCTGGTTCCACAGAAGAGGTTGTTTCCATTCTGAGGACAATAGAAGCTCGAAGGAGATATGTATGATACTTGTTACGAGCAACCGGCATAAATTCCAGGAGATCGCGGCAATGTTCCACGGAACAGGGATACCGCTTGAGTGGAGGCAGATGAAATATGAGGAGATCCAGGAAGATACCACTGAGATGATTTCCTACCGGAGCTGCGTGGAGGTAAGGAAATATCTGCATGACGATTTCTTTCTTGAAGACACAGGGTTGTATGTCCCTTCACTTTACGGTTTTCCCGGGCCATATTCATCATATGTGAATGCAACAATAGGCTACGCTGGACTGCAGAGGCTTGTGGAGGGAAAAGACAGGAGGGCATACTTCAAAACAGTCATTTCGCTTTCCATGGGCGGGAGCATAACCCAGTTTGGTGGCATTCTGAGAGGAGAAATATCATCCAAGGCAAGAGGGACAACAGGATTCGGTTTCGATCCCGTCTTCATACCGGAGGGTGAGAATCTGACACTGGCAGAGATGGAAATAGACCTGAAGAATCGATTCTCTCACAGAGGAAGGGCTGTTTCTGTTCTAATAGAGTACCTGATTTCCTTGGAGCCGAAGCGTTGAGAATTCTTCACTTATAGTGCTTGCAGGAAAAACAAGGTTCTTGCATAGCGTAAATCCTTCCGTCGGTATGGCGAAATTTCCTCAATGAACTGCCGTAAGTATATTACCAGTGGTAATAATTAATACAGGAAGCACATTTAATAGGATCCGCTAACAAAATTTTTAATATTGAGCTTAAATAAGCGACGGATAAACAATGGCAAGAAACATATCAATCGAGCAGCTTAACAGGGTACCGACACACAAAAGTGACGTTGAAATTGTTGAAAGGAAGGGAATTGGCCATCCAGACAGTATCTGCGATGGAATAGCAGAGGCAGTCAGCAGAGAACTGAGCAAGTATTACCTGAAGGAATACGGAAGAGTGCTGCACCACAATACGGATCAGCTTGAGGCGGTTGGCGGACAGTCAAAGCCGAAGTACAGCGGAGGCAAAATACTGGAGCCAAGTTACATTATACTTAGCGGAAGGGCAACATCCCAGGTAGATGGCGAGAGCATTCCAGTCAAGTCAATCTCCATTGGAGCAACAAAGAATTATCTTAAATCCAACTTCAAGCACCTTAACATAGATACGGATGTCATTATAGACTCAATGATAGGCCATGGATCCGTAGATCTTAGAGGTCTTTTTGACACCGGAAAACTGAAATCAAACGACACCTCTTTTGGGGTCGGCTTCGCTCCTCTCTCTGATACAGAAAAACTGGTTCTCGCGACCGAGAAGTACATAAACGGCGATCTGAAGAAAACGTTGCCTGCTGTTGGTTACGACGTCAAGGTTATGGGATTCAGGGAAAAGAACACCATCAACCTCACAGTTGCCGCAGCCTTCGTCGACAAGTACGTGAAGGATCACAGCGAATACCAGAGCATCAAGGAACAACTAAGATCAAAAGTCCTGGACAACGCAGTCAAGCTGACGGACAAGAAAGTCCAGGTCTTTGTGAACACAGGCGACTCTGAAGCAGAACATGTCGAGTACCTTACAGTGACAGGATTATCCATGGAGAATGGCGATGACGGATCGGTAGGTAGAGGCAACAGGGTTAACGGCCTTATCACGCCCTACAGGGCAATGAGCATGGAAGCGGCAGCAGGAAAGAACCCGGTTACACATGTGGGCAAACTGTACAATGTACTTGCAAACCTCATAGCCGATGATGTCGTAAAGGAAGCAGACGGGGATATCGAGGAGGTTCTCGTGAGAATCGTTTCCCAGATAGGACGGGAAATTTCAGATCCCCACGTGGCAAGCGTCCAGGCGATATATGCGAGCGGAGTCCAGGCTTCGAAGTACGAGGGAAAGATAAGATCAATTGTGGATGAGCGCCTGAGCAGGGTATCAGACCTGACAAACCAGTTTGTGGAAGGAAAACTTTCGGTTTTCTGATCACCCATGCCCGGGATGATTGCGAAAAAGGTCGTTTTTTCCGGTCGAGTCCAGGGTGTGAATTTCAGGAGACAGGCTAAGGACGCAGCCGACAAAGCGGGGATAACCGGCTGGGTCCGCAACCTTGCAGACGGAACTGTGGAGGCACTTTTTTGCGGTGAAGAATCATCCGTCTACAAGATAATTAATTTTTGCGCGAATGATTTGAGAAGGGCAGATGTTACAAATTACACAGTGAAGGACGAGGAATGCCCGGACGAAAAAGAATTCACGATTCTTTGAGATCACTCGAAAACATCAAATTTATAGCCTACGGTTTTGACTTTTTCAAGAAGCTCTGCTGCATGTTTAGAGCCGCGAACGTTGACTGTGAAGGTTATGCTCTGAAAGCCAATTGGAGTTGACTCGTCAAGGTTATCAACCTCTGCATGGTATATGTTCCCGCCGGCCTCAGAGATGGCGGATGCGATTCTGTATAGCGTTCCTGGCCGGTCAGGGATCTTGAAGCCAATCCTGATCAACCTGGATTCATGCTCCAGAGACTTGTAGATAATCTTCGAAAGCAGGAGCAGATTGATGTTGCCGCCGGATAGCACGACTACAGCCTTCTTCCCGGATATGTCTATCTTCTTGCCCAGGATTGCAGCAAGGCCTGTTGCTCCAGCTGGCTCAACAAGTATTTTGTTATGTTCCAGGAGATGATATAGGGCGAGCGCTATAGTCTCGTCGGAAACTGTAAGTATTGAATCCACGTATTTCTGCATCATGGAAAGCGTGATATTGCCAGGGCGCCTGATTGCTATGCCGTCGGCGATTGTTTCACCGCTTACATGCTCAACTATGCCTCCTGCCTCGACCGAAGCCCTGGCAGAATCATAATTCTCTGACTGCACGCCTATTACCATGACTTTGGGGTTGATTGCCTTTGCCGCCATTGCTATTCCCGAGATTAAGCCGCCACCGCCAACCGGCACTATCAGAATGTCGGCATCTGGTATATCCTCCATAATTTCGAGTCCAATCGTACCCTGTCCTGCTATGATCCATCTGTCGTTGAAGCCTTCTATGAAAGTTCTGTGCTCTTCGATTGCCAGCTTGAGCGCATGATCCCTTGCTTCGGCATAGTCGGACCCGAAGAGATCGATCTGTGCCCCGTATCTCTCGACCGCACTGATTTTTGCCGGCGTTGTGAATTTAGGCATCACAATCTTGCAGTTGATTCCGCTGATCCTGGAAGCAAGTGCAACGCCCTGTGCATGATTGCCTGCACTTACGGCTATAACGCCTGCTTTCCTCTCTTCAGGTGTGAGTTTTGATATCTTGAAGAGGGCTCCCCTGATCTTGAATGAGCCAGTTTTCTGGAGGTTTTCGAGTTTGTAGTAAACCAATCCGCCAAAGTTCTTTCCAATTGTTTCTGAGGAGTCGGTCTGCGTGCGATTGATTTTCCCATCCAGAAATTTAGCTGCTTCCAGAATGTCCTCAAAGGTAGGCTGCCCTGTAGATTCAACCATTGTTATGCGAGGCGGAAATTACGCCCAAGTTATATTTGTTTTCACTTTCATTAATGAGCCCCTTCAGAAGCTGGCGAAATTGTTAGGAAGTGAGGTGTCGATAAGCTCAACCTTGATGCGATTTCAACACAATACCATTGATAGTTGTAATTCAGCTTTTAAACAACCGTCGGTTACCATGGTATGAAGTTTGCAGTTATTGGTCTCGGGAATCACGCAATAAACAGGGTGATGCCTGCCATCATATTGTCAGGTAACTCCATAGACGCAGTTTACAGCAGGAATCCTGTAAAGGCAGAAAGGATAGGAAGGAGATTTGGAAGCAGGGCTTTTGACAGCTATGATCAGATGCTTTCCTCTGACTGTGATGCGGTTTACATTGCATCCCCGAACAACCTGCATTATTCCAACGCAATGTCTGCTCTTGAACACGGGAAGCATGTACTGCTTGAGAAGCCAATGACCCTCAGCTACGAAGATTCAAAGAAGCTTGTAAGCAAGGCTGAGGAGGAGCATCTTTCCCTGGCAATAGGTTTCCATCTCAGGTTGCACCCTGCAGTGGAAGAGATAAAGAAAAGCATACTTAATGGCGATCTCGGCGACATAACCACTGTGGATGCATGCTGGGGTGGTTTCAGTTCCTCGAGCAGGACACCAACTGAGGACTCTGACAACAGGTGGTGGGGCGACGAGGCGTTGGTAGGAGGAGGTTCCATTATGGGCACAGGCGTGCACGTGTTCGATGCCCTGAATAATATTATGGGACTGCATCCGGATCGCATCTCGAGTTTCAGGGACCCAAGAGATTCGATCATAGATGCAACTACCTCAACGATCCTCAGTTATGGGGCCACAATCGCTCATGCGGTATCGTCACGCAGGATGTTTTTACCCGACAACTCTCTCCGGATAACAGGGACGGAAGGCACTTTAATCTGCACTGGCTTTTTCTCGACCGAGATCAGGTCGTCACTGAACGTCAACGGCAGGATCAGGAGATTCAGGTCAGGGAACATATACAGGAAAGAGATAGATGCCTTTGTGGATCTTGTTAATGGAAGAAAATCGCTGATAGCAACCGGCGTGGATGGCTCAGTGGTTGTCAGAATGACAGAACTCGCAATCAGGTCCGATATGGAAGACAGGTCTTTCCCGGTAGATCTATAATCAAATCGGGCAACATGCGTCGGCTCTATTCCCGGCCAAATTTGAGAAGGGCATGGAACCTCGCTATTACTGCGGAATCCAGCTTCCAGGAGATCGCTAAAAATTCGATTCTGCGGCAATATAAGTGGAAATGTATTTAACACAAGCTGAAATCTTATCATATGGCAGATGACAAGGACTACCTGGAATGGTTTGATTGGACGCCGGGGATTCTTCGTGCAATCTGGGAGATAAAGAAATACGGACATGTAGAGCTTAAGAACCTGCCAGAGAAGGACAAGAACACGCTTGAAAAGGTTACAGACTACCTGCTCTCAATGGGTATAATTGAAGGAGCTCCGGACGGAGACCTTAACCTGACGGATTCTGGAGAAAAGATTTTCAGGAAACTGCAGGAAATAAATGAAATAATGAAGGATAGCATAGACTTCGAGGAGTGAACTTCAATCGTGATTTTGAAATTTCCGGGGTTTGAAAAGGAAATGAGGGCATGTCATGGCTAGCCTGGTAGAAATATTGACCGTGGAGCATTTATCGATAAGCAGGATGGACGTTATCCGCGGATCCTTTGATCACGATTCCTTTGTCGCGTTCCGATCGTATCTTAAGGAATGCCACATAGAAATTGAAGAGAAGATATGCTTTCCAATCCTTGAAACATTTCCCTTTCCAGATAGGAAGGTCTTTTCAAGTAACGTAGAGAGAATAAAGGCGGATCATAAACTGATCGATACGCTTGCAGTAAACATAATCAGGTGGAGCGAGGATGAAAAGACTGAAATGCTTGAAACCCGGCTGCCGCTTTTCTACAAGCTTCTCACGGAACATAACACAAAGGAGGAGAACGACCTCTTTCCAAGATGGGACTCAATCGACAGCCAGGTGCTGAAATCCTCATCAAAAGATGCGATTTCAATTATCGATTCTTTTGGCAGGAAGGAATACATGAGAATAATAGGTTTCAACGATTCTTCGCTCTCGTACTTCTTCGGTACAAAGTAAAAGGCAAACTCGAATTGTTTCAGGTCATTCCGCTGCTTAGATCATTCCTGGCACATAAAGCAGATGTCCGTGGGATCTTATTCGTATTATGGGTTAAAATTTGATCTCCATGGTGTATACCTTGGTATGGAACGATGAAAAGCATTAAAAGAATCACGTGCATTCACGCTGAATGCCTGATATAGACCAGATTCCGTCTGAAGAATACTGCTCAGAGGTGCTTTTCATGATAAAGGATTTCCGGACTGATCTTCTGCTGTACAGGGAGAGATCCGCTTTGCTCATACCTGATAAGAACCAGCGAAACACGTTTGTTATCATTAATGACGGTGAGTCGATCCGCTATTTCCTGAAAAGCACCACGCAGACCGGTCTGTCATACATGAAGGCTTTTTTCAGCAAACTTTACATGTGCAACTTTGAAAAAAGGGATCCGCCTGAAAATGAGCCGCTCAGGATACTGGTGCTGAGACCTGCCTTACGGAATTTCAGGGGAAGGCAGAAATACAGCGCCGGCTTTGTCAGGACGCTCACTGGTGGTCTCTCATCTGTAAGAGATCTCAGGTACACAGCAGAGGTGATCATTGAATCTTCAAACAGGATGTCTGCAAGAAGAAGACATTACGGATTTTCTGTACGAATAACACTTTCCGGTGATCCGGTGACATTTGATCCTGCAATCTCTGTAATCAGGGAATCCATCAGGGAAATGAAGGAAGATAAGGGTCCAGTTCTTAAGCTTACGGAGAGGAAAAGGTTCAGGCTGCTAAGAAATCTTTTTAAGGATCCTTTTCAGCTTTGCAGCGTTGTGAGGATTCCTGAAGACGAGAACCTGTTTATTTCCGGTCCGATTGCTCAAGCTTGATACCGTAATACTGGTACCATCCTCCCTTGCTTCCCTTCTTGTTTCCAAGATAACCCGAGAGAACGAGTTTCTTCAGGAGTGTTGGAGGAGCGTAGTCTGGTCTTTTGGTCTCATCGTACATGTACTCGGCCACGTGAAGCATTGTATCGAGCCCGATAAAGTCTGATAGCTCGAATGGCCCCATAGGAAAACCAAAGGCGAGCTTTGACATCCTGTCAATTTCAGAGATGCCTGCAACACCCGATTCAAACATCCGATAGGATTCCATGAGCCAGCTGTTCAGGAACCTGGTTGTGAAAAAACCCGGCCCGTCGTTAACGATGATAGGAACCTTTTCCGCGGTCTCAGATATGCTGACGATGGTCTTTATCACATCCTCTGCTGTCTCGGGGCCTTTTACGACCTCTACGAGCTTCATTACCTGCGGAGGGTTGAACCAGTGCATCCCTATGAAGCCCTTTCCCCTTGTTGTGTACGAGGACAGGCTGCTTATCATTATGCCCGATGTGTTTGAGGCAAAAATTGCACTTTTCTTGACGATCCCGTCAAGTTTCTTGAATAGGGAACCCTTGACTTTCTCATCTTCTGTGATTGCCTCAATTATCAGGTCGCAGTCCCTCAGGTCTTCCTGGTTCACGGTGATACTGATTCTGGAAAGTGTAAGGTCAGCCTCATCCTGTTTCATCTTTCCCGAGGAAACTGCACGTTCAAGGCCGAATCTGCCGGATTTTATCATCTGCATTCCGTTCTGGAGGAAGTCAATTGAAATGTCGTTCATAATCACGGTGAACCCGTATCTTGCAAGTGTCTGCGCAATTCCGTGGCCCATTATACCTGAGCCAATCACACCTATTTTCATGTTTTTTGATTCCTGCATGCATGGTAATTGATTCATTAAATGATAATTGTTGCATGCTTCTTGTTAAGCCCGGTTCATCAATGCATCATGAAAATTATTGCAAACATGCATCTCAAATGACGGAAGCAGTTGGTATATTATGCCATGTGGCATGGATAAAGCTCCTGGACGCCCCATTGAAGTTAATTTTTAAGCACCAATCTCTTTATGCTCATGCGAAATATCTGACTGATAATTATGTACTTTTATCCAAGAAAAATGAATACATTTGAGTGGCTTGTTGAGAATAGCAAGAAGTGCAAGTACAACCTTTCCAAGAACAATATGCCTGATTACATAGCAAGGAAGTCAGGAATTGATTTTTCTTTTGAGTCTTATGAAAAGAACAGGGGAAATGCTGAGAATCTTTTC
The DNA here is from genome assembly GCA_021821635.1 of Thermoplasmata archaeon. Lineage (GTDB taxonomy): Archaea > Thermoplasmatota > Thermoplasmata > Thermoplasmatales > Thermoplasmataceae > UBA582. Next base: position 18,290 of record JAKACH010000015.1, read on the forward strand.
GTTGAGGCAGTTTCAAAACTATACAATGTGCCTCAGGACTGCGTAACCCCTACAATTTCAGGATCTGAAGCTATCTATATTGCTCTCCTCCACCTGCGAAGGAAATCAAGAAAGCTCACTATTTTTATCCCGGAATATGAACCGATATTTTCTGTTGCAGAATCACTGGGTTTTGAGGTAGTTTACAAGGCATTGGGATCAATTGACCTTGAAGACGTCCAACAGCCTTTTGCATGCTCCCTGCCCAACAACCCGATAGGGACGTCACATCCGGTAATGCTTGAGAGTGCCTCACAGGATGAGGAAATTATGCCTTTGAGATACTTTGATGAGACTTTCTCAGAATTCAGGAGTGTCAAGGGAAAAACAGTTTTCCACGAGGGAAGATCGATCATAACTTCATCCACCATGGTGAAATATTACGGCCTGTCAGATCTCAAGGTTGGGTGGATCCTTGCAGATTCTTCAGAGAAAGAATATTTCTCCAATACAATGAATGCCATCACTCCTTCAATACCACCATATTCCCTTTGGATTTCTTATCAGGCTCTTCAGGAGAAGGATTACTTCGACAAGGAGGTCGCGGGATTGATGAAAGTAAACACCGAAATAGTGGACAATTTTATAGAAAACACTCCGGGGCTTGAATGGGAAAAACCTGACGGCACAACTTTTGGCTTCGTGCACCTAAATACGAGGAATTCAAGAGAACTCTGCCAGGATATTCTTGACAGGACAGGAGTGCTTCTCGTACCGGGAAAATATTTCGGTGATGACACAGGTTTCAGGCTTTGTTATACATTACAGCCGGATGATCTTAGCCAGGGACTAAAACTGTTGGGTGAATATTTCAGGGATCACCGTATCAGTTAATTCCAGCTTGCTGCTTCTGGATAAGGTCGATCATTCTCTTTTCTGGATGATAAGCTTCAGGCCGTCAACGTCCTTAACGATTGTCTTGTCTCCCGGTTCCAGTTTCTCGTTTGGATCCAGCAGCGAGGCGGCCCAGACCTGTGAATCAACAACCACCTCTATTCTTTCCGGAGATACGCTCTTTACAACTCCCTTTCTTCCAAGCATGCTCTCCACACCTGTAAAGCCTGATGCCCCGAATGGATACCGGGTAAGGAGCCTGCCAAGCCATGCTCCAATGAAGAGGCTCCCGATTGTATCAAGGACAATGATGAGGATCAGGAAAGTCTCTGTGACCGGCACCTGTGTTAATTATTTGTTGGAATATATTGTTATCTGTTTTTAGGTGGATTCAGAAAGAATGTTTCGACCCTTGATTTCGTTCAGGCGACAATAAATAAGAGAAAAAAGAGTTATTGTCGTTCTTCCGGCAGCGTGTATTTCCTTTCGGTCCCGAATGGGCGGAACTGCTTGCCGTTCCCGCGATAGAATTTCGAGAAGAACTCCACGTACAGAAGCCTTGCTCCCTGTATTCCGGGTTCGAATATTGCAATTGCAAGGTTGAAGATCTGTCCCATTATGAGTATAACTCCGCCCAGGATAATGAAAACAGGTCCTTTGTCAATATTTGAAAGGAATATGCGGTTGACAACATACGCAAGTATTACGGAAGCAAGCAGGATCCCGACTATTCTTGTGTATGACAGGATGTGCGATATAAGAGAAGGGACCTCTATCATTCCACGGCCTTTCTCGAATACAGCGACCACGATTATGCCTAATATGGCAATATAAACCGGGATTGCTGTAAACGGCCCGGTGACCGGGTTCAGCGAAATAGGGACTTTATGTAAGAAGTCAAGGCCGGTAATCGCAACGCCCCATGCAAGCAGCAGCCATCCGCCCGAGCTTATCGCCTTGTGATCCTCGCCATGCGCAATTGCGTTGAGGATGCCCAGGATGAAACCGAATGACACCATTGCCAGCCCTATGTAACCCGATAAAAGAAGAAGCTTGGCTATTCCATAGGAATCTATTGGGTTAAGTATAGTGAAGGGCAGTATCTGGAAGCCGAAGAAGCCGTTGAATATGAAACCTACGATGATTGCTATAATGGAGGAAGGTATCAGCACTTTTCCAAGAACAAGAAGCGGGCCCTTTCCAAGTATCTTGACCGCGAATGATGATATCCTCTTTGGAACTATTGAGAATGTTTCAGGATGGTTTATCTTCCTTACCATCCATATGGCGAAAAGCAGAATGACGAGTCCGTATCCCATATCGCCAACCATGAGGCCGAAGAAGAACGGGAAAATGAATGCAAATATCATGGTAGGATCGAATTCGCTTTCAACGGGGAGCGAATAGAAACGTATGAAAAACTCAAAGACACGGAACCTCTTCCAGTTTGACAGCGCAGTCGGCGGCTCCTCGTCTGTCTTGACTACGCTTACAAGGCATGAACCTGCCGTGACACGATCCAGATTATTCGAAAGCTTTCCAGCGTCCTTTACCTTCACCCATCCTTCCATGGCAAACGCTTCTGATGTCGAAAATGCCCGCTGAGCTGCCTCAAGTTTGCTTACTTCAATTCTAAGCTGCTCCTCCAGAACAGCTATCTTTTCATAATACTCCTTTGCGAGCGAGAGATATTCTTCATTTATCTTGGCTAGGGCCTCTTCCCTGCCCTTCAGGCTTGATACAAGATCCTCATAATAACTGGCTGGGTTCCCCTTCAGTTCGGGTATGTGCATGAGCTGGTACCCCATTTCGTTCGCAAATTTTGCAAGGTCCTTTTCAGCCTTTACCGGTATTGTGACAACGTACTGGCCATTCGGAGTCGGGACAACAGAAGGCGATGACGGAAGTTGCCTCAGGGCATCGGGATTGATGTCCTGCATCGGACTTGTCACAATATATGATTTCGTGAATGATGTGTTGAATATCGAAAGATCAACATCCATACCAATGAGCGGTTGCGTTGTTTCCATGCGGTTGTGGATGTCCTTTATATCCGTGTTTATATCTGTCTCGGTTTCCTTTAGGACACGAAGGCGATCTGTCAGGTCGATTGATTTTGCCTCCTCCAGCGCCTCGTCAAGCGAGGAGAATTTTCGTTTGGCCAGGACTGGCTGTCTAGGCAGCATTCCCATGTATGATTTCAGTTTCTGAAGCTCTGCGTTAGCTCTCTCGACCAGAGATGTGAGATCGGATGCCTTCATGTACTGGAGCAGATCTTTCGATACCGGTTCAAGCTGCATGACCCTCATATCATGCAGCACAGTGACAACCTGTTCCCTGTACTTTATCAGGGAGATTATCCGAATCTTTTCCATTTTTTCCGGTCGAATAGACGTTGCTTATTCCTCCAGAAACTTCTTTATCGCCTCAAACAGTATCTTTGAGGCATCTTTCTTGTCAAGATTCAATCTCATCTCGGATGCCCTCTGCCTGGCCGCCTTGAGAGCATTCTCCTCTGCTTCACGCAGCCGGCGTGTCTCCTCGTCAAGTTTTTCTCTGCGCTCCGACTGCAATCGGGAAATCTCTGCTTCAATGTCAAGCTGTGATTTTCTTACTAGATTGTCGTAGTTTTCCTTCAGCTTCCTGCTCTCCTCCAGGAATTCCGCATTCGATTTCTCTTCAGCTTCCTTGATTTTCTTAAGTATTTCTATGTCGTCCGGCATCAAATCACTCCCGTGAATAACATGACAAGCACTATCCCTGTAACGCTCAGATTGATGGTCCATATGATTGACCTGATGAGCCTGAATTTCTTTACGGCTGGATTGTTGAGCACATCTGGGCTCATCTTGTAGAATAGGACGCGCTTGCCATTCCTGTCATACAGTGCCATCAGAATGCACCCCCGTCTGCAGCATTCTTTGCTTCAAGGTTTCTCTTGACAGCCTTCAGCATGCTGAAGGTTTCCCTCTCCATCTCGTCAAGCCGCATCCTGATGTACTTCGCATTGGCTACCAGCCCTGGTATGAGGATGTTCTCTATCGCGTTCGATCTTCGCTTTGTCCTGTCTATTTCGCGAAGAAGCTTTCGCATGGAATTCTCTTTTTCTGCTATTTCCAGTAAAGCTCGGAATATCCTCTCGAACTTGATTATTGAATCATTTATGACAGTTGGTATGGAAACAGCACGATAGATTTCGGATAGCAGGCTCTCATGATATACGACATTCAGAGTCGGTATCCTGACGCCCATGACATTCTTTGTTGCGACGTTTGCATCTGTATCGACGGACATGGCAGCAATCCGTTCCAGGTTTACAAGCCCAGAGAGGGCCTCTGCGAGCCTTACGATCTCAAGTGATGCGGCCATGTCGGATCGGATGTTTTCCCTCATTCCCTTCACCGTCCTGCTGATCGCAAAGAATTCCATTACAAGCGATGTCCTCTTCATTTTCAGGAGATCCAGACCCTTCCTGGCTAATCGTATACGCCTTGTTACGTTGATTAGCTCAATTCTTGTAGGTCTGACCTCGCTTGATGCCATCTGCTTCACTTATTCCATTTGCCGTACTTTGCAACGTGATCCTTCTTGACCCTCTTCATCTCCTGCTCCGGGAGCGATGATAGCAACTCCCAGCCAAGATCAAGTGTCTGCTCTATTGTTCGGTCCTCGTCCTTCCCCTGGTTCACGAACCTCTTCTCGAAGGCCTCGGCAAAGGCAAGGTAGAGCTTATCAGTCTTACCAAGCGCCTCTTCACCCACTATTGCACTCAAAGATCTCAGATCTTTGCCTGTTGCATAAGCTGAATAAAGCTGATCAGAGACACCCCTGTGATCTTCCCTGGTTCTTCCCGGGCCGATTCCCTGGTTCATCAGTCTCGAAAGAGAAGGAAGCACGTCAATTGGAGGGTATACGCCATTCCTCTGGAGATCCCTGCTCATTGCAATCTGTCCTTCCGTAATGTAACCTGTAAGATCAGGAATGGGGTGTGTCCTGTCATCGCCGGGCATAGTCAGTATGGGTATCTGTGTGATTGATCCGTTCCTTCCCTTGATCTTGCCTGCGCGCTCATATATCGTGCTCAGATCGGTGTACATGTAACCGGGATAGCCCCTCCTGCCCGGGACCTCTTCCCTCGCCGAGGATATTTCACGCAATGCCTCGCAGTAGTTCGTCATGTCCGTAAGTATAACGAGTATGTGCATCTCCTTCTCGTACGCCAGATATTCGGCTGCTGTGAGAGCAGCCCTTGGCAGGATGATCCTTTCCATCGACGGGTCGGATGATATATTCAGAAAGAGTACTGCCCTTGATATTGCCCCTGTTTCAGTGAACTGGTTTATGAAGAAATTTGCCTCCTCGCTTGTTATGCCCATCGCTCCGAACACGACCGCAAAGCTCTCGTCCTTCCCTATGACCTTGGCCTGCTTGGCTATCTGTGCTGCAAGTTCGTTGTGCGGGAGACCTGATGCAGAGAAAAGAGGCAGTTTCTGACCCCGTACAAGGGTGTTCATGCCGTCTATTGTCGATATGCCGGTCTGAATGAATTCTGAAGGCTCCTCTCTTGAGTATGGATTTATGGCATTTCCTACAATATCGACCTTCTCGCCTGTGATGGGGGTTCCGCCGTCTATAGGGGATGCAAAGCCATTGAAAACACGACCGAGCATGTCATCAGAAACCTGTATCCTGGCAGTAGAACCGGAAAAACGGACAGATGTTTCCGTTGTATTCATTCCGGTGGTTGAGCCGAAAACCTGTATGACGGCCATTCCTCTCCTGGTTTCAAGCACCTGTCCGAGCCTGGTTTCACCGTTCTCCAGGTTTATCTGCACCAGTTCGTTGTAGGACGCATTAGGAACCTCCTCTACAAAAAGAAGGGGTCCCGTTATCTGAGTTATTGTTTTGTAGTTAACTTGCGGCAATCTGTTCACCTCCCAATATGGCGGAAAAGTCTGAATCCATGTCCTTGCGCAGAGATTCAAAGAAGCTCTTTACATCTTGTTCCTTTACCTCTTTCATCCTTGATATTCTTGATCTCGATGGCAGGCGCTGAAGCTGATCCATTGTGTTACCTTTATCGATAGCCTTCTCCTGTTTCTTTCCAAGTTCTACTATGCTCTTCAGCATATTGTACTGCTTGCCTAGTGAACAGTAAGTATCGATCTCGTCAAAAGCACTCTGCTGAAGGAAGTCTTCCCTGATCATTCTTGCTATGTCGAGCACGGATTTTTCCTTTTCCGGGAGTGCGTCATAACCAACAAGCTGCACAATTTCCTGTAACTCGGATTCCTTCTGGAGTATGCTCATTGCGTCGGAATAGACGGAGTTCCAGTCTTCGGCGACGTTCCTTGAATACCATGGAACCAGGTCATTCTTGTACAGGGAATAACTGTTCAACCAGTTGATTGATGGGAAGTGCCTTCTTGATGCCAGCGATGCATCCAGGGCCCAGAAAACCCTTGTCACCCTGAGTGTATTTTGCGATACCGGCTCTGATATGTCTCCACCTGGGGGCGAGACAGCTCCAACGAGCGTAATCGATCCTTTCCTTTTCTCGGGAGACTGGACAATTGCAAATCCCGATCTTTCATAAAATTCAGACAGACGGCGACCAAGATAGGCAGGGTATCCTTCCTCCCCGGGCATTTCTTCGAGCCTGCCCGATATTTCCCTCAATGCTTCCGCCCACCTGGATGTGCTGTCTGCCATCAGTGCTATATTATAGCCCATATCCCTGTAATATTCAGCTATAGATATTCCCGTGTATATGCTCGCCTCCCTGGCTGCCACTGGCATGTTTGATGTATTTGCAATAAGCACAGTGCGCTGCATGAGAGGTTTGCCGCTTTTCGGATCGAGTAGTTCCGGGAATGTTGTCAGTATCTCAGTCATCTCATTTCCACGCTCTCCGCAACCGACATAGACGACAATATCACTGTCGGCCCATTTGGACAGCTGGTGCTGAACGACAGTATTATGCAATATGATTCCGCCGAATCCGCCGACGAAGTTCTGCCCAAATTCCGGAACCGATAGGTCATAGACATCTACAATTCCATCTTCAGTGCTTATTTCGCATATCTCGTCAGCGAAAATTGGGCTCTCTTCAGAGAAACATGCATTGTTCACAGATGCTTGGAGTAGCAACCCGTTCTGGCTGGCGTCATCGAACCATGAATCAACGCTGCTGGATACATTATTACCGGGGTTGCCTCTCAGCACTGCTTCATTGGAATTCATGAAATTGTTCAGACTGTTCTTCATTCCCAGGCCAGCTGTATCCTCAATGGATATCGCTAATCTTTCATTAAGCGGTTTGTCACGATGAATGACATCCATAAATCTGGAAAAGCTTGACGGTTCCTTTATGCTGATCTCATATCCTGACCGGCCACCAGATTTTCTATGGCTTATTTCGTGCATTATTCCATATCCTGTAAGCAGATACGATAGCTGTGTGCTAGTCCAATTATTTGCTGCGCTCATCCTGGCAATACTGTTTTCGGTGCGCCCGTACTTTGCGAAAAATGCACCGATGAAGGATGAGATTACGTCTTCCCGGGATCTCATTACAATATCCGGGATATTCCTGTTATCTAAAGAAAGGCCTGCATCAGGCTGATTCAGGACTTCGCCCCGCTTCGTATTGTTGATCGATGCAGGCGAAGTAGTTAGGGTTTGTCTAACAACACCAGTATCAGCTGCGGAAGCTATAAAGTCCCCGACTGTAAGATCCTTAGCCTGAGTTTCTATAATACTGCCCTGGCTATCAATACGGAATAGTTTGTGAATAGGAGTTACCCTTACCTCTCTGCCGCTCTTCGTTCTTACCCTCACAACGGACCTGCTCTTGCCCCTATACAGCAAGGATGACTTGCTCTTCACAATCTTTCCATTATAAAAGGAAAGAAGTTCCAACGGTGTTGCCAGATAGAGTATCTCCTCATCTCCAGAAACTCTTCTGACTGCGTTTTCTGATAAACTCAAGAAGAGATCCTTTATTTCAACTACAGATCCATCGCTGAGAAGCACCGGAGTGTCACCGGTAACGCACTTTCCTGATCCAAATGGCCCGGGTACAGCTACAGTCCCACCCTTAGCCACCGGGAAAAGAGAATCTATTACCCTCTGGCCCGTGATCAAAGGTTCGGCCGGAGGAAGTTTGCCCAGGACCTTTCTTGACTGCCTGACTGGCCACGTCTGCATCATCTTGAGCGGGACGGTCTTGTTTCCCGACTTCAGCTTGCCAATTTCCTCATCCACCGTGAAGACGCCCTCGGATATGCTGCTGATGGTCCCGGACACACCCAGCGGCACCATTACCTTGTGTAAAATAAGATCGGTTTCCTGTACCTCCCCAAGTACCGTGCCCGGGGTAACCTCGTCGCCCTTCTTTACCAGAGGAGTGAAATGCCATTTTTTCTTGCGGTCAAGCGATGGAGCAGTCAATCCCCTGCTTATGAAATCACCGCTCATAGTTCGGAGAACATCCAGGGGCCTCTGAATTCCGTCATATATCGAAGTCAAAAGCCCAGGGCCAAGCTCTACAGAAAGCGGAAGCTCTGTATTCTCTATGTTTTCGCCAGGCTTTATACCGCTGGTATCCTCATAAACCTGTATCGTTGCAATGTTCCCGACAATCCTTATGATCTCTCCAACCAAGCCCATTTCTCCTACGCGAACGACATCAAACATCTTTGCGTTCTTGATGTCCTCACCGTCAATAACTGGTCCTGAAACTTTCACTATTTTTCCCATTTTTTCACGTTCCTATGTCTACGCCAAGAATCCTCTTTGCTAATTTCCCAACCGATTCCTCGTCATGTCCGCCTGGCATCGGTATGAACAGGACAAGTGGGCTGGTGGAAACCTCGATGTGGTCGAGAAGCTTCCTCTCAAGCTTTGCCTTAATATTCTCTGAAGCAAGCAGGAGCGAGTACTTCTCAGAACGATAGAGACGGTTGAACGTCTCCACGTCATTGTTCTCATTGACTTCAAAAGCACTCTCCATGCCTATAAGCCGGAACCCCAGTACCAGTTCCCTTTCGCCTATTACAGCTACTCTGCCAGTGTTCTGATCCTTATCCATATTTACACCAGAATTATCAGTTCCCTGATCCTTTCTTCGGATAAATTGTATAGCTTCGCTGCGATTATTGCCCTAAGATTCTCCCTCTCTAACTCTGATTTCAGTATGAAGTAGAAAATAGAGTTCAGTGACACTGGAAGGGAGGACATCTGGGAAATATATTTCGATATAATATCTTTCTTTAAAGCGACCTCAAAATGATACAGCAGCCCGGATCTGGAGTACCCCTCATATGCCGCAGTAAGGTCATAGTAAGGCCGGAAATGCCCTGCAGCATCTTCGATGCTCTGCATACGCATTGCCTCTTCGTAAACGTTCGCCGGTATGTCCCCTCTGAGAAACAGGAACCTGCTGACCTGTTCCTGTGGGACCGAGAGCTGAATTGCTTTCAGGACAGAGAGTATGTTGTAGGAATCAATAGTTTCCCGGATATACTCCCTGATGTTGCTCTCGTCGCCGTTATAAAACTTGAGGCTGTCAAGCATGGTGCTGAAATGGTAACTGTCCATGGCCGAATAGAGCGCAGTCACATCTTTTGTTTTTCTGTATTCTTCCAGGTGGACAAGGAGGTATGTACCTATGCCGAATCTGGTAAGATAGTCAATAACAGCATCAACGCTTCCGAGTGAGATCATGATCCGAAAATCTTCCTGTGTCATGTTACCGGCAAATATTCCGAGCGGAAGGTTCCTGAAACCTATAAGAAATGATTCTGTTTCAGTGGCCTGGAATCCCAGTGTTTTAGAGGATATTATTGATTTAATGTTCTCAATATCCCACTTCATGAAATATGCTTTCAGGAATGGCCTTGCATTTGGAGGTGGCGAGAACTGCGCCAGCCTGTTTTTTTTTATGAGGTGCCTGTTAACAGCAAAATCAAGAAGTTCAGGCATCTTATAGAGAGAGGCAAGCTGCTCAATGTCCTCCTTGTATGAGGTCTCTCTAAGAGATGCCTCTATACCTTCAATATCCCGTGGTATTAGATCACTAATGAACTGATTCGAGAGGAAATCTCCCAATGAAACTTTGAGTCTTCCGTAAGAGCCGGTATAAGTGCGATCCAACTATGCGCCACCCATCCTCACTGCAGCCTCAGCAATCAGGTTTTCCTTTATTGAAGCCATGATTGTGTCCATTGTCAGATCAAGCTCCTTTTTGCCGTCTGATGAAACTGCGAATATTCCGCCTGCAAATCTTCCTCCTTTCTGGAGCTTGTGCAGTCCCTTTGTTTCACCAAGTGATTCAATGTCGCTTTCATGAGCAAATATTTTGCAGTCCTTGCCTAGCAAATCCTTAGCGCTCTTTATCATTGACGTCAGCAATTTCCTGTATTCCTTGGTCTTGTAAAATGAGGTTGCAAGATCGTCAAAAAGCAGGAGAGCTTCAGATATAAGGTGATCCTTCCTTTCCTTGTATATTCTTCTCTCCTCAATTTCGAGCGCAGTGGCATATTTGGCCCGCACTGCTTCCAATTGCTCGGAAAGCATGGCATCCGATTCCTTTCTTATGGAGGAGACACGCTTCTCCGTGGAGATAACAAGCTCCCCTGTCTTCTTGTCGTATTCCTGCCTTAAAGCTTCAATTCTCTGCCTTCGATTGTTCTCGATCTCGGAGAGAATGTTTTCTAGTCCCATCCGGTACCTTCAGAATATGCCAAGCAGGAGAACTAATCCAAGTACAAAACCTATGATCCAGAGGGTCTCGGGTATGACAAAGAATACAAGCACCTGGCCGAATTTCTCCGGCTTCTCGGCAATGATTCCCATTCCTGCAGCACCGATTCCTTGCTGTGCCATTCCGGTCCCTATTAGACCTCCAGCAATTGCAATACCTGCTGCTATAGCTAATAAACCTGCATCTGTGATCGTCAAAATATTACCTCTCGCTGCCAGATTATTATACATTATATAAAAGTGAGTGCAAACATTGCATGATTCTTTTATTCGATGCAATATTGCAGTTATCCATTAAATCGTGCATAATATGCTTACTGATGATGGAATCTATCTGAACCCGGGTATTCTTGTGTTCTTTAATATATCTATTTGACCTTCACATTCATGGCTCTGGATCCAGATGTGAAGAAATTCCTGGAAATGATGAAGAGTATGCCGCCTTTTGACCCAAACATGCCTGTGGGAAAGGCCAGAGAATTGGAACTGTCTGAAATGGCACGCATGCCTAGGGAAGACGTTAAGAGTGTAGCTGAACATAAAATTCCAGGCTCCAGTATTTGGCTAAGGGAATACGTTCCTTCCAAATCAGCCTCTAACGGTGCATTGCTCTATATACATGGAGGAGGGT
>JAKACH010000016.1 GCA_021821635.1 Thermoplasmata archaeon
CATATGTCGAGTTGAATATAACTTCATCATAAGTACCGCTCAGATGATCCTGAGGAACAGAGTAGTTGAAGAAAACTGCACTGTTATTGTTAACAAGGGTTGAATTAAGATACACATTTATACTGAGCGGGAAGGTAATGTTGTAAACTGCACTGTAACCATAGTGATAATAAGTGTTCTGGCCATGTCCACTGGCAACAGCGCTTGAATAAAGGATTGTGCTCGGGTTCATTGTTGCGGTTGGAGAAGAGAAATTCCAAACGTTATCAAGGAATTCTATAGTGTTGGTTCTGGGACTCAGAAATATGACATTCTGTGTCCACATATTATAGCTGTCGTTGCCTAAGAGTGCAACATTGTTTAAGACTGAGTTCAGCTGCATACTAACTGATTGGGGTGCATTATCACCCAAGTTGAAGTCTGAAAAGTTATTCAGGTTAATTGACGCCATGAAACTGCTGGTAGTATAGTTATAAGTCACAACCGAACCAGACTGGTTCATAAGCCCATAATCTGCCACACCCATCGGTGCCGGAGAAGATATGTAACCTGGCGTCACGTGCCCGTTCAATATAGTGGATTTTGATGTATAGTCAGGCAGGTAAAGATACTTCATAGGTATTCCAAGTTGCTTGGCCTGCTGAATCGCGGATTGCTGAAGTTTCTCTCGCTGCGCTAAAGAAAGAACATTGGTTTTAGATCCTGATGTAGCTGCAGGCGGAGACGAATGATTAATTAGCGTTCCCGTTGTTGAATGAGAAACGGACAGTTGACCTGAGGCACTGGAATTACCTGAAGTAGGAGCATTGTCTACCAAAAAGACCATCCCAGATAGCACCATAACTAATACGACAAGTAGAGCCATTATGACTTTCGGTCGAGTGGATTGCATAGCTTGGAATGCCATCGATATTATATTAATCTTTTCGTGTAAATTTATTTGAAAAACTCCTTCAAATGCTAACTTTCAGGAAATAATAATGTCATTCGGCAGTGACAAATGATTTCGCCTGATACACCTTGCTGAAGGCGGCTTATTTTTCAGGATTTTACAATAAAGCTATCGCCATCTTTCCTAAGAAGTCCTGAGTAGATACCCCACTCTATGAGCGTAAGTTCTACATCATGGTGTCCTGTGGGGGAGTTGAAAGTCTGGACACCTCTTTCCTGAAGCGCTTCCAGAAGGTTTTCAAGTTCAAATTCTCCCAGGCTCAGGGCAGTCTTGAATGGCTCCAAATCTTTGAGTGATTTTTTTATTAACTCCTTTCGTGTCTTGATGCTTGATTTAATGAGTTCCCTTCCCAGTGGTGTTATCGACAGATCACCTGTTTCAAACAGCACAAATCCCATCATGGAAGCAGTGTAGACAATCGGCATAAGCTCATCTAGATCCACCTCCATTTCTTTTTCGAGCATGTAAAGATCTGCCTTACCATCGAACATGTTGTTCAGAACATATAGGAGTCCTATCAGGTCAGCAATTCTTGAGTTGGGATCTACAACATCAGCCAATGCAATCGCCGTCCTGCCGCATTACCTGGCGCTTTATTTCGTAATTTGTGGCAAAGTAACCACTGGTGGTATTATTCATTACACTATCACTCCAGATCCCCTGAATGATCCATAACAGAAAAAAACTGGAACAGGTTTGCTTTCATTTTATACCAACCATAATTTTATTTTGAATTTAAGCATTCTGCTTAAGCCTCCACATCTGTGTAAACCGGTATTATGAAGATTTATCAGCAGTTTTTCCAGATTATGCCGCAAAAACACCCTCCTCCGCAACATACCGCTTTCTTGCAAGGTCCATCATCCTGCGCGTGAAAAATATAGAGAAGACAACCACAACTATTCCGAAGACGAAGGAAGCCCATGCTGCAGCGCCAAGGTTACCGGACCTTGTATTGATATCGATAAAACGCATCAGTCCATTGCTGACCTGCAATGTTCTGGACCCATAAATTGATGGCCAGTATTCGCCAATCATCAGGCCTCCCCAGGTACTGTTTATTGTAGATGATATGCCAGCTATAAGGTACGGGAAAGTTGACGGAATTATGACCCTCCGCATCTTGCTGAAGAATCCCATATTCAGGTTCTTCATAAGCTCCTGATACTCCGACGGCATGGCCTTTACGCCCATCCAGAATGAGTAAAAGAGATAATAGAATGTGCTGATAAATGCCAGTGCAATCACGAAAAATTCACTTGTCAATGGTCCAAATACAGCATGGAAATCAGGATAAAATGCAATATAGACAAATGGAAAATATACAGGTGCTGGAAAGGCCGTCAGAACCTGTATCAATGGGACGCCGACAGATTCAGCTCTGGAATTAATGGCTAGATAGTAACCCAGGGTGATCGAGATGACAAATGTAACCGCGATTACCACCGCGACCCTGGAATAGTCGTACAAAAGCCCGATGATGATTTGCGGTGTTAGAGCCAATAACCTGGACCACTCCCCGTCCGATACGCTCAATACCAGAAGGGTTGAAGAATAGAGTATAATTGCTAGAATGACAAGCCCAATGGTTGCCAAAATATAACGGGAATAGTTTACGCCTGAACGTTCAGGCTCGAACATCTCATTTTTCACGGATGGATTTCTTCTCCTGTAGTACTTGGAGAGTCGAGTGAAAGGCGTAGCTGCGGTTGATGAGAGTCGTCTGGTTGTGTTCTTGAAGCTGAACCTCCCTCTCCTGATGACTGGTGTGTCGGTATCAACTGTATACTTGGCGACGGCATGCTTGCTGAAGCTGCGCAGGAAAAATATTATGACCATTATTACGAGTGCTAAAAAGACAAAAGCAAGAATGATGCCGTTTGTATTTCCTGCAGCTATCAGAGCCTGCATTTCCGTGCCTATACCGAAGGTCTGAAAAGTCGTAACTCCAATTGTGAATACCTCGCTCACTGTTATGTAGAAGAAGCCGTCAGATACGCTTGGGAAAAGGTTGGCTACGATCCTTGGAATAGAGAAAGGTATGTATATATTTCGCAGAATGGAGAAGAATCCAAGCCTGTAATTTTCGCCGACTTCAACCATCTCCCGCGGTATGGTCTTGAAAGCCTGGTATTCTGCAATCCAGATGTTCCATACAACAGCTGTGAATACAAGAAAATCAGCTGCAAGCTCCACGCCCAATGGCCCGCCAATTCTTGTTATAAAGAGGATCAATACAACTGGAAAGAAGGATATCACGGGGACTGATTCAAAAACCTCCGAAATTGAGATGAATATATTTTCGAAAATTTTTCCCTTGATCGCTCCGTATGAAAGAAACCAGCCTGTCACTATAGAAAGAAGGACGAGTCCCAGCACTCGACCTGCTGTTGCAAGAACAGAAAGGAAAATGATGAGATCCTCATTCATTTTTCTTACCACCGGGTGGAGAAAGCTTTGTGTACAGGAAGTCCAGGTATTCGCTGAATTTCGGGTTTCTTATGCTTCGTGGCCTTGGGATGTCAACAACAAGCTTGCCCACAACGGTAGCAGGTATATTGTTGAGGATGTAAATCTCATCTGCAAGTTCAAGGACCTCAGTAAGGTTGTGTGATACGAGAACTACGCCCTTTAGAGGGGTGTCGACGCGGAATAGAATGTTGTAAATATCCTGCCTCAGGCCCTCAGCCGTCAGCTCGTCAAGATGGGAAAAAGGTTCGTCCATAAGAAGCACCATTGGATTTGCCGCCAATGCTCTTGCTATTGCAACCCTCTGACGCATCCCGCCGCTCATCTCCTTGGGGTACAGTTCCTCGAATCCCTGGAGACCAACGTCCTCGAGAGCCTTCATTGCGACAATTTCTGCCTCCGACTGTGGTACCTTCATTGATCTGGGAGAGAGCATCACATTTTCCAGTGCAGTCATCCATGGAAAGGTTATGATTGATTGATGAACAAAAACGACCTTGGGTGTAGGCTTAGTAATCTTTTTACCCATCAGATAAGTTGCACCGGAATCAGGTGCAAGGAAGCCGCCCATTATTCGTAATAGAGTTGATTTACCTATCCCGGAAGGACCCACGATTCCTACAAATTTATCCTGACCTACCGAGATATTGATATTCTCGAAAACCTTGTAACCGTTCTCGTACGAAAAATGAATGTTAACAGATTCGAGCAGACTGATCGGCTGACCAGATCCGACTCCTCCAACCAGGTTTGCCGGATTCCTCATCTCCATCACCTTCAATGTATATCATGTCTTACACCAGCCAATCATGCCGCACTGTCGCGTGTCCAGTCTGCTGCCTGCCCAATCCCGACACATTATATAAATTTTCATTGAGATATTTAAGCAAGCAATTCTATGTCATTGCGTGTCATACCACCTCATTCCATAATTTAGGTTATATTTCAGAGACCATGGTCCATTCAGGAAAACACGGATGGCAACAATTAGGCAATGTTTATCTATCATATACAATTAGAGAGTTTGGTAGATCAAATTGGTTACGGCATATGTTTTGATCAACACAAAACCAGGAGCGGAAGAGAAGGTCTATTCTGACTTGGCGTCAATGGCAAACGTTGAGGAAATATACACTCTCTTTGGCGAATATGATATCATAGTGAAGGTGGAAGCGAAAGACTACCCTGTCCTGGAGAGCTTCATAGTAAGCAAGATAAGGAACATCGGTGGGATAGTCGACACCAAAACACTGATGGTCATCAAACTATAACATTTATTTTCGGGAAAATCTTGCGTAGGTGTCTGATTTGCTCTCGCTTAAAAGAGAATCCAGCGTGATTGAGCCGATCTCAGTATCAGATATATTGTGGTCAAGGCCGCGTGCTGCTGCCCAGTCCTTCAGGGAGGTGAAACCAAGCCTTCTTAAGGCAAAGTCTATTTCTTTGCTTTTATCTGCTATTTTCACCTTATCTGAATCCCAATGGACTGCCCGCCAGACTTTTGAGATACGCTCAAGTTCTCGGACAGGCTCTGGATGATCATCTACCCTTATATCCATGACTATTCGGGAAGACTCGACAAATTCAAGCTTTTTTCCTGCTATCAGGATAGCTGCAGCCTGCTTCCCCCTGCTGTCTCCTCCTGCCGACTCACCCGCTTTGAGTGCCCGGATCATGCGCTCAATGAAGGGCTGATCGGTCTCCATCTCTGATGCCATGTTCTCAAGCACATTCCTCCCCGTAAGAATATTTCCCTGGACAGTGAAATTCTTACCCTCTATGCTGTCTGCATAATTGAAGCATTCTTTGCCTGTGAACGATGCGACTTTTCCCATTCTGTCTATGATTCCGACCTGACGCTTCTCCCTCTGTGGGTCCTTGTCAAGAAGAATTTTAAGTGTTTCCTTGGCGGAGTGATCTGAAAGAAGGTCCAGTCCTTCAGGCCCAAAAGAGTAATTTGCATAAGACTGAGTTGCTATTGCGCCAGCACCATGCCTCACCCAAGGAACTACGGCGCCCACCGCTATAAACCTGCTGGCAACAGCAACACCGACAAGTTCCTCTTCTGGATCCATTGCCACTACTGAATAAGTCATAGCTCGTTAACGGGTATGGATATAACTATCTTTCATTCCCTCTTTATTTCGTTATATACAATGCCTTCGAACAAGAAAACCTTTGAATTCATGGATTTCCAGCATCCAGGCGGCAGGCCGGCTTTCTCGCATGTCGCGTCAAGGAATTCAGAAGCGTTGAGACCCTCTTCCACGGCTACCTGGGGCAGGAGCAGTCCCCTCATTCCGTAAGCCTCTATCATGAGACCATGCTTTCCGATTTGAATCTTTTGCATATCATTTCCTGTATTTGGATGGATTTCCACGGGTTCCGTAAGGATTGTGACCTCATATTCCAGAGCGCTGAGTTCTCTGGAAGAGATTGGTCGGAACCTGGGATCCTCAGTGGCCGATGCTATGGCTGCCTTTACAAGTGTCTGGCTCAAAGGCCATGGTGGTTCTGTATATCCTATGCATCCTCGCAAATCATTTCCTTTTCTTATCGTGACAAAGATGCCGACATTTCTCTTAAAGATAGGATCCTTAACGCTTATTGTGATAGTTTTACCCTCCTTTATATAGGCTTCAACCGCCTCCCTGGCAAGGGACGTAAGCATTTTAGCCATTTCCCCGGTTTCACCGGTCTTTATAGTCATAAGGATAAGGTTTTATTTCTAGCATTGATATTAACATTATTGAACAGAAAACCATCAGTAGCTGGTATGTTCTATCCCGCCGGTCGGGACGAGCTGAGAGGAATGATAGATAACCTTCTATCACGATCTTACGGAATCACTAAGACCGGGGATATTATTGGCGTTGTGGTGCCACATGCAGGCTACATATTTTCCGGCTATACAGCCTCGTTTGCATACAATCTAATCAGGAACGATGAAAGGAGGAAATTCATCCTAATTGGTCCAAAGCACTCCGGTTATCCATATGAAACGTATTTTTATCCCGCCGGTACGTGGGAAACTCCCCTTGGAGCATGTAAAATAGATGCCGAGGCATCCAAGGAAATGCAGTCAATTCCGAATGCGCCAAAGGCCTCGGAAGTAGCCTTTGATGATGAACACTCAATCGAGGTACAGGTACCGTGGCTTCAGTACCTATTCAACGATGATTGCAGCATCCTTCCGATTTCCATGGGGGATCAGGGCCTTGAAAAGGCAAAGGAGCTTGCACCGGTTGTATCTGGATTGACACAGGATGGTATAATCATAGCAAGTTCAGATCTCACGCATTATGAACCCGCAAGAAAGGCCGATGCAAAGGATTCTGAACTCATCAAGGCAATTGAGTCGCTCGATGTGGGGTCTTTCTATAATGTCATGGATCGCATAAACGCCTCAGCCTGCGGTTATGGCCCTATAGCGACGCTTATGCTTGTTACAAGGAAGCTAAACGGAAGGATAGAGCTGTTGAACCACAGTAATTCAGGCGATACAAGCGGAGACTACAGCAGTGTCGTTGGATATGCAGCTTTTGTCGCATATAAATAGAGCAGCAACGGTTATAGCCAAGAACAGATTACATTAATTATGGAGGCAGTGCTCTATGAAAAGCAGGATGGTTCGCGGGTCATCTGCACTGCATGTGTAAGGAGATGCAGACTCGCCCCGGGACAACCTGGATTCTGTGGAATAAGGGTGAATTCAGGTGGAAAGCTGGACCTCTTAACATATTCAATTCCGTATTCTATCCAGATAGATCCTATTGAGAAGAAGCCTGTGTTCCACATGCTGCCGGGATCAAGTATACTATCGTTCGGAACAACAGGATGCAACTTTGCATGCCAATACTGCCAGAATTACAGCATGAGCCAGAGAAAGGACGTACAGGGAACCCACATGGAGCCAAGGGAAATTGTCAGGCTTGCGATAGAACTTGGCTGTAACGGCATCGCCTACACATACAATGAGCCCACTGTCTTCATGGAATTCGCCCATGATGTGGGCATACTGGCTAGAAGCAAGGGTCTGATAAACATATTCGTCACGAATGGCTATGAGACGCCTGAGGCAGTTGAATACGCTTCCACGTTTCTCGACAGTATGACCATAGATTTCAAAGGAAATGCAAGCAATGCCTTTTACCGCAAGTACATCTCCGTTCCGAGTGCAGATCCAATTTTTGATACTATAGGAAATGCTATTTCCGCTGGTATTCATGTCGAAATAACTGACCTTGTGGTACCCGAGGTGGGCGACTCCTTGGATGATGCAAGAACAATGATCAGGAAAATCAAGGAAAAGGCCGGCATTTCGATACCTGTAAGCTTTCTTCGCTTCCATCCGGACTACAAGATGATGAACATTCCTTCAACTCCCGTCTCAACACTTGAAAAGCATCACGCGCTAGCCAGGGAGGAGGGAATGCAATATGTCTACATAGGGAATGTTCCCGGTGGCTCGCACGAGTCGACATACTGCCCATCCTGCGGATCCCTTCTCATTTATAGAAATGGTTTCTCAAGCGAGATCAGGGACATCGATGAAGACGGCAGGTGCAAAAAATGCGGTTTTTCAACTGGAATATTGCTGAAACATTCCATAAAGCGGCCAACTGGAGGAGTGGCCACAGACATTAGGAGAAGATCCTTCCAATGAAGATTGTATCGACGATTTCCTAAAAACGCACGTACTTTGCCTCTTAAAACAAAGTAATAAATCCTATCATGTAAGTGTAAATACTTATTAATTGATAATAGATTCTCGTATTATGACTTTAACTGAACAGGTAGAGAAACTGAAGAAATACAACTTCAAGATAACACCCCAGAGGCTCAGGGTGATCGAGTATATCAATGACTCCCCGGGGCATTTTACTGCCGAAGACGTCTATAAATCGGTAGTGAAGGTCGAACCGTCGATAACAGTTGCAACCGTGTACAATATACTTAGAGCTGTCACTATGTCCGGAATACTTACCTCATTTGAGGTCAACGGAACTACCTGGTATGAGACAAACCTTGAAAAGCATGCCAACTTCGTGTGTCTTTCATGCGGCTCAATAGAAGATTTTGAAATAGAATGCAATGACCTGAGCAAAAGCGCCGAGGCGAAAGGATACAAGGTAAACAATGTTGATGTGATAATCAGAGGATACTGCAAGGAATGCCTCTCAAAGGGACTCATCCCTGAAATCACAAATTGATCTCATTACTTCGAGGGCTTCCCTGTTTTCTTGTATATCATGGACCCTGAGGATATCGGTACCATGGTTGGCCAGGTAGATGGATGTTGAAATTGTGCCTGGTAACCTGTTTTCCACTTTTTGACCTGTGATATGGCCGATAAAACTTTTCCTTGAGGTACCTACCAGTGTCCTGAATCCAAGGTCAAGGCTCTCAATATTTGAGAGAATGGCTAAGTTGCCTTTCCAGGTCTTGGCGAAACCGATTCCCGGATCAAGTATGATCCTATCCAAGCTGATTCCTTCACGTTGCAATAAGACCAGCCTGTCAAAGAAATACTCAACTATTTCGGCGATAATGTCATCGTAATGTGTCAATGACTGCATTGTTTCAGGTGTTCCGCGTGAATGCATCAGGACTGCATCCAGATTGTTTTTCCTGACAATTTTTCTCATTGTTTCATTCGAGAAACCTGATACATCGTTTGCATACTTAATCCCGAATTCAAGCATGCGTTGAAGTGTTTCCGGGTTTCTGGTATCAATTGATATTGGAATTGAAGAACTGCTTGAAATAGCGCTGACAACCGGAAGAAGCCTTTCTATTTCCTCTTCTGCCCGTAACTTGGCGGACCCGGGTCTTGTACTCTCACCGCCAAAATCCAGAATGTCCGCCTTGCTCTGTAAAAGATTTTCAAACGATCCCGGAACACTAGGATCAAACCTTGATCCTGCATAGAAGGAATCAGGGGTGCAATTCACGATACCCATCAGTGCCGGAAAGACGAAGCCACGGTTCTTCCTCCCTCCGTTCTTCATGATGTGTGTATAAACGGACCTCTCTTCCTCAAATGAATCAAGGCCATTGATCATGCTGACTAGTTCATCCCTTTCAGCCACACTATGAAAGAATTCATTTCCATGCAGCTTGACTTCCCGACTTCCCTTTATCAGCGCATCCGCTGAGAAAACTTCGAAGAGATCTGGCATGCATCCTTCTTTAGGATCCCGTCGGCCTGATCTGGCAGGGAAGAAGAATATTTTTCCCATGTGTTACGGATCGCAGAGTCAAATTAAATGATTCTTCATTCGTAATAACAATTACCAATAAATCAGCGGGACTCAGGTATTTCGATATATATCGGGCTGTTATCTGGTAGGAGATGAGAAGGGAGACATCGGCAATAACATACACTTCAGTGGCACATTTCGCAAATGACGGTAACCTGCTGATATTTCCCGTGCTGATAAATTATTATACTGCGCTACACGTGGATTTCATAATACTTGGTTTCGGAGCGATGATATACAACCTGATCTCAGGGCTTGTCAGTCCATTCATCGGTAGATTTGCGGACAGACTCGACAAGGACGGTCTCCTGATTTTCCTGGGAATAGCCATTCAGGGGGCCGCTTTATCACTCTTTGCCTTTGCCTTTCTGCATTTAAAACAGGTCAATGAGATTGTCGTTGCAGGTACTGCTTTGTTTGGTCTTGGCCAGTCGGTTTATCATCCAATTGGGGGTTCGGTGCTATCCAGCGCATTCAAAGGCAAGTCTTCCGGCACATTGCTCGGCGTGAATAGCTCAATCGGAAGCGTCGGGAGATCTGTTGTACCGCTTATACTTGCAGCCCTGCTTCCATTATTTGGAATCACAAGCTCTCTTTACATTATAGCATTATACGAGGTTGCGGCTTCACTGGTTGTTCTTGGAGGACTGTCGACCTTCAGGAGAAACAGTATCGCACATAGAAAAAAACCAAAAAAACAGATGCAGGCAAGTGAAAAGGTCGTACCTATAATTTATCTCCTCATGATTGTTATTTTTGTCAGGTCTATATTCTCGACCGGTTTATACACGTTCATGCCATACTACTTCAACAGCATCCTGAATAATAGCAATCTTGTTACAGAGGCCATCTCAGCTGCATTCCTTGCACCTGTCGTCGGGCAGATACTGTTTGGGTATCTTACCTCAGCCTGGGGTGGAAAATCCGTAGTTACGATAACAAGCGTTTTTGCAGTTTTATCAATGATTCTGCTTATGCTAACAACGAACTTTTATCTCATGGTTATTCTTCTTACCCTCTTTGCATTCTTTGTATTCAGCATATTCCCCATCCTAATTGAATATGTGAAGGAACTGACACCTGAATCGGTCTCTGCCTCATCCAACAGTCTAGTTTGGGGCGTTGGAAACACGATAGGCGGCGCCGTCGGGATCGGTCTTTTTGCCTTGCTTTACAGAGTCCTGAATGTTTCACTCGCTGATTCCATGTGGGTTCTGATCCTGATAGGGGTTGCTTCTGTGGTTATTATACCCATACTGCCAAGAAGAGCCAGGATATCCGCATGCTGATTCCTGACTTGCCTTTAGTGCTTTGCACCTAAATTAAAAGGAATTTGCATCGCATGGTAGATCCTTGTTCTTCAGAATTTATACAATCTTGCAGGCTGCGCGTCATAGTTAATATCTAAAGTGCACTATTTGATTCCTTCCACTATACCCATAGATATTAAATGTTTCTGACTTTATACAGGAATTGGGGCAATAAAACAACAAAATTCGAACATCCTGCCTCATTGAATCTGGCGTGAAAGAACATGACGAAAATTCCACAATAACCTTATAAATGTTTTTGCACTTACTAGTGGCTAATATGGATCACTAAATGGTGTTTTATGAAGAACGTTACTAAAGTTACAAATAATGGCTCGTCCAACAGACATTTTACTGATATCTATAAACTATCTTCTGCGATAAGCAAGGGGTTGAGCCTACAGAACAGGAGAATGAGCAGCGATGAGGCTATAGATGCTGCCGAACACCTCATTAACTTTTTCGGTTATAACGACAGGGTCATAGATAATATGCTTGAGCCCGAGGACAGGGATGCCTTTTACACAATGGAGGATATAGGCGTTCTCCAGACCGAACGGGAAGAAACAACTCTCTACGATGGCAGGGAATGGAGAATTCACTACTGGATTCTAAATGTTAACAAGATAGAAGTCCTCTCAAAGTTCAAGGTAGAGGAAAAATTGGTTGAGGAGTCCGAGGATTTTCAGATTTACGACCAGATGCCAGAGGATTTTTGGAAACCCACGCAGTGATTGCAAATGCATGTTGCAATCCTGGAGAAGGAAAAATGCCACCCGAAGAAATGCAATCATGAGTGCAGATTTTACTGCCCTCCGGTTAGAAGCGGCATACCGACTATTGAATTTCCCGTCGAAAATGAACAGCCCGTAATAACAGAATCTTTGTGCATAGGTTGCGGTATCTGCGTTAAGAGGTGTCCCTTTGACGCCATAAAGATAATCACATTGCCAGATGAGTTGAATAAGGAAGTCTTTCATCAGTATGGAGAGAACCAGTTCCGGCTGTATTTCTATCCTACCTTGAGCAAGGGAAAAGTTACAAGCATACTTGGCCAAAACGGAACCGGGAAAACAACAACGCTAAACATACTCAGTGGAATAACTGTACCGAACTTCGGCAAATATGACAAACCTGGCGACGTAGACGCAGTACTGGAAAAGTTTTCCAATAACATAATGGGTAAGTATTTCAAGGATCTGTACGCAGGAAAGAACAAGGTTATTCTAAAGAACCAGTATGTGGATCAGATTCCCAAGGTAGTCAGTGGAACAATAGGCAGCATACTTAAGAAAACAGAGGAAAACGGGAAGCTCGATGAGATGATAAAGAAGCTTTCTCTCGAAAATTCACTGAACAAGGATGTCAGGGAGTGCTCTGGCGGTGAACTGCAGAAGATGGCGATCGCTGCCTCCGTAATCAGGGAAGGGGACACATACCTCTTTGATGAGACTTCTTCCTATCTTGATGTTGGAGAACGCCTTAAGGTTGCAGAGATTATATCGTCGCTTGCGCATGAAAAGAACGTGATGATAGTGGAGCATGATCTTGCGCTTATGGACTGGATAGCGGAAAATGTTCATATAGTGTATGGGACACCGGGAGCCTATGGTGTCATAACAGAGGTGCGAACGTCAAGCAGGGCAATTAATTCATTTCTATCTGGTTTCCTGAGGGAAGAGAACATAAGAATAAGACCTGACGAGATCAAGTTCGAATCAAGGTCCATGCACCGGTACGAGAGCGGTTTCGAGGTTACCAGGTGGTCCCGCCTGACCAAGGAATTCAATGGTTTTTCCCTTTCAGTGAATGAAGGAAAGATTCATTCGGGCGAGATAGTGGGCTGTCTCGGCAGAAATGCGCTCGGTAAAACAACATTTGCACGTCTCCTGGCAGGCGAAATGCAGCCTGACTCAGGGGAGATTGACAAGAACATGAAGATTGCTTATAAACCTCAATATATTTCGACCAATTTCGAAGGTACTTGCCAGGATATGCTCATGCTGGCACTGAAGGAGAAATTTACAGATACG
The DNA here is from genome assembly GCA_021821635.1 of Thermoplasmata archaeon. GTDB lineage: Archaea > Thermoplasmatota > Thermoplasmata > Thermoplasmatales > Thermoplasmataceae > UBA582. The sequence goes on from JAKACH010000016.1 coordinate 13,028, forward strand.
TTTGTCAAGGCAGAAATCTTCCATCCTCTTGGAATTGACGAGATAATGATGAAAAATGTACCGGAGCTTTCCGGCGGCGAGCTTCAGAGGCTTTCAATCGCATTAAATCTCGCCATTGACGCAGATCTGTATCTGCTGGATGAACCATCCGCGCACCTCGACTCTGCATACAGGATGGAAGCGGCGAAGATATTGAAGAAGGTCATGGAAAGGAACAGGAAGAGCGCAATTGTCATCGATCATGACATATATTTCATAGATCTTGTATCCGACAGCCTTATTGTTTTCAATGGTGAACCTGGGAAATATGGTATGTCGGAAGGTCCCCTCCCCATGAAGAATGGCATGAACACTTTCCTCAAGACTGTCGGCATCACTTTCAGAAGAGACAAGATCACAAACCGTCCCAGGATTAACAAGGTAGGAAGTGCACTGGACCGTGAGCAGAAGTCCACGGGTAATTATTATTATGAGGAATGACGGTGCTTGCACTTGGCTGAAAATGGAACATTTGAAATTATTGACAGAGACGGGCTTGCCAGGATAGCAAAATTCCAGACACCCCATGGAATCATAGAGACGCCCGGAGTTATGCCTGTGGTCAACCCCAACATAATTGTGCTTTCTCCAGGCGAGATGAGAAAGCTAGGAATGCAGGCGCTTATCACGAACAGCTATATCATAAAGAGAACGCCGGAACTTGCAGCGAAGGCGCTCAAGGAAGGCGTACATTCGCTCATTGGGTTCGATGGCCCCATCATGACCGATTCAGGAACATTTCAGTCCTTTGTATACGGCGGCATAGAGTACAGTAACAAGGAAATGCTTGATTTCCAGAAGAGCATCGGAAGCGACATATGCACTATTCTTGATATCTTCTCGACACCGGATGACGGTTTCTCAAGGGCACAGTATGCAGTAGAGGAAACTTACAGGCGAGCAAATGAAATAAAAAATGACGGAACAATATATGCGGGCACCATCCAGGGATCCATTTATCCTTCCTTGAGGAGAAGATCGGCAAGGATCATGAGCAGTTCAGCAGTCAATTATCTGCCTATCGGCGGCGTCGTACCTATGCTAGAATCATATTCATATGCAAACCTCATCTCGGCAATACATTCTGCAAAGATGAATGCAGATTTTTCAAAACCCATTCACCTTTTCGGCGGAGGTCATCCCATGTTCCTTGCCCTGTCTGTTCTCGCCGGAGTGGATATGTTTGATTCGGCTTCTTACATCAAGTATGCAAGGGATGATCGCGTTCTTTTGCTCGATCGTACCATGGATCTTTCGGGCCTGGAAAGGATGCCGGCCTGGAGCCCTCTTGCAGACATATACACAATCAATGAGCTGAGGGACCTTGCTAAAGAAGAAAGAGTAAAGGCGCTGGCAACGCATAATCTATTTGCAATCTTTTCGGAGATATCCGAGATCAAGCAGAGGATAGCAGAACAGTCTCTCAGGAGATACGTTAAGGGAAAGGTAAGATCTCATCCATACCTGATGGATGCCTACGTGAAGTTCCTTGGTTACAAGGATGTAAGAAACTTCGAATCCTTTTCACGCAAGTCCTCCTTCTACTATGCCGATATCGAGGACAGGAAGGATCCGATATATTCGAAACTGAGAAATTTCTGTATTGCGGAGATTGCACGAAGTGACGAGCGGATAATAATAGTGGACGATGCATTGGTCTCCCCGGTACTGCCGCCAGAATCGGATCTGGTGCATTTGTATGAAAACTCTACCGCTATCCTCGTGAAGAACTGGAACGGCATTCCTGTACCAATTGAAATGTGGGACACCTATCCAGTGCAGCAGAGCGTTTCCTCCAGATCGGGAGGCAGAAGCAATATAATTGCATCCCTTTCAAGGATTTTTCCAGGAAGGCAGATAACCTTGATGAAGGATCGGCGTGGCTTTAAGGCGCCAGAAGGAAATAGGCGCTTTGATCTTGAAAAAGTCAGGATGATAGCAAGATACCAGTTTTCCACGGATAGGTCTTCCACGATATTTCCAGATGATTGTGCAATCAGAACATCAAGAAAGACGGATCGCATCAGAACTGTTTCTTATGGTGGGGAGCTCATAGCAACGCTTAGAGCTAGCGATGGGTTTCTGACTTTCACTGCAGCTGGTGCGAAATTGCTTGACACGGCCCTGACTGGAATGAAGTGCAGGGTAATGGTATCAGACGAAAGCAGGGAATTCAACCTTCAGGGAAAAAACGTGTTCTTTAAGTTCATAGTCAAAGCAGACGTGGACATTATTCCAGGAAATGATACGCTTGTGGTGGATCAAGAAGGAAAACTCATTGCGATAGGAAAAGCTACAGTTTCAGGAAAGGAAATGAGGTATTTCAGCCGTGGCGTTGCCGTGGACGTGCGATCAGGTCTCGGGAAACCTGGAAACTGACGCTGGGCTCCGGTTTTCAAGATACTTGCTTAATGTTACTATGAATATTGCAATGACCATGATTGTTCCGCCTATGATAGTATAGAGGGAGAGATGCTCATCTATCAGCCACACTGAAGTAAGAGCTGCGAAAATTGGTTCTCCTACGAAAATGATTCCTGCAACAGATGGTTCCACATAGATCATTGCCTTTGTTGTGACAAATATTGCGAGTACACCTGCAAATATCGCTGTGAAGAAGATTGTGAATATCACATATGTGTTAAGCAGGAAGTGTTCGCCAGGAATAAACGGTATCGCCAACGCAGAGAAAACGGCAACCATCAAAAGCTGGTAGAAGCTGAAAACATAGCTGTCAAATTCTGCTGCCCTTTTAGAGAGATATGCGAGATTCGCTGCATAAGCGAACGCACATATCATTGTCAGTATATCCCCAAACCATCCGAGAGCGCCAGAGAAAGCGCCGGTAGACATTATGATCAACCCGGTGAAAGCTGTTATTGATGATATGATTATGATCCTGCTGACTCGCGTTTTCAGGTAAACTATAGAGATGAGCGGCAGGATCACCACATATAGACCAGTTATCAGCCCGGAGGCGCCAGCGCTTGTATAAAGAAGGCCTATGGTCTGGAAGACATACCCAAGCATAAGATAGAATCCTGCCCAGAATCCATATATCATTGCTTTCCTGTCCCTGAATTGCCTGTTTCTCATGACGAATGGAAGAATTATTATTGTTGAAACGGAGAACCTGAGGGCCAGGAATGGTAACGGGCTGATATATTCCAGTGATACCTTGATAAGCGGGAAAGTAACCCCCCAGAAGAAGGTAATCAGCAGCAGGAATATCGAGTAGTAAAGATTCTTTGACATTATCTCGTGAAAAGCATTCTTGAAACGAGCCCGGGCCGTTTTAGGAATAGTGATATTACGACCTTCGATGGATAGTCAATGTCGCCTGTTCCATTGATGATGTCGATACTTTCAGGTGTGGCAAGCACATCATAAAGTGCATTGAATTTTCTGTCGCTTATGCCTCCGAACAATCTGTGAATCATTCCGTCGAACCAGAGTTCACGACCAAGTTCATGCTTCCATGCCTTCTGATAAGATGAAAGCTTCTTTTCAGAGAAGTTTTCCTCCTCAAAAGCTGATTCAATTGCTTTCGCAGCGTGAATTGAAGATACCATTCCCGTGTATATTCCACCCCCGCTTAATGGCTTGACGATGCCCGCAGCATCGCCGACAAGCAATGCCCGGTGACCGTAAGTCTTCTTAAGATACTGGACAGGAATGCTTCCGCCGTTTATACCAACTACCTTGTCTCTCCCGAATTTCTCGTTGATCTTGAGGAAATACCTGTATGCTGGAGAATGATAGCTTCCAACACCAATCCGGGTAAGCTTTCCGCTGGGTGTTGCCCATCCAAAAAATCCACTGGATGAATCGGATCCTACATAAACGTTCACGCTATCCTGGTCGTCCATTTCTGCCGCAGAATCCACCTGGTAGCATGAAATTATCCTGCCCGGCCTTGTTGAGAAAAGTTCTCTTCTGATCAGGCTGTTTATCCCGTCTGCTCCGATCACAATGCTTGCCTTGATCTCCTTCTTTTCTCCATCCTCCCTGTAAGTCACCGATGCCCCATCAGCATCTACCCTTGCTGCAATGGCTTTAGAATGTATTGAGAAATCAGATCCTGAGCCAATTGCCATAGCAGCCACGTCCTTGTCAAACTGATCCCTGTCCATAACAATCGTCTTCTCACCCTTTGCAATATGTATGCTTTTCCCATTCGGGAAGAAAACATTAGCTCCAGATACGCTGTTGACTTTGGATCTTGACCTCGCCATCCTGAATACTCTCTCGGAAACGAGTCCAGTACACTCCACAGGACGGCCTACTTCACGGTGCTCCTCCAGTATCTTAACGTTAAAGCCCTTCTCGGCAAGGAGATACCCCAGGTAAGACCCGGAAGGCCCAGCACCGACTATCAAAGCATCCAACACAGCAGATCATTTAATCAGGGGATAAAATCTTATTCTGTTCCTGCAACTACGTGACCTGCAGCTAATAATTATTCTGGTCAAGCCAGTTGATCCTGAGAAGTGTGCTTGGATGTGAGTTGCCGACACTCGCTGGTATATCTGAAGGTATAAAGTTAAGATCATCAACTCTGGTGAGAGCCGAACGCAGCTCATCAGCAAGACCAGATCTAGCTGCAAAGAGATCGGCATCCAATTCCATTCTCCTCTGTTTTCTGGCAGAGTACAGTGTTACGATATAGAATGAGATATAAGCAACAAGATAGAAAAGAACCAGAATGCCAGGCAGAAAGAAAGATATAATGACAAGAAGGTTGAAATACATTAGAATGAAGGTGGTGTATTCCCGTCTTAGTTTCAGACTGTCTCCATGGACGTAGTGGCCAAGCTCGTGCAGTATCACGGCGGAGAGTTGGTCGATTGTCAGGTTTGATTCCAAATACTCTGTGACGAGTATGATCGGCTTCCTGTAGCCTATGAAGAATGCATTTGCGAAATATTTCCCCTTGTTTTTGGTAACAACAATAACAGCATCACGCATTGGCTCAGGCAACCTTGCTCTCACATCATGAAACTTCCTTTCGTCGAGGAGTTTGAAATTAGTGCGTTTTTTTAATATCCTGTTCTCACGAATCCCAGGTATGAGAAAGAAAGCAATAGATACCGCGGTTGAAATGCATATTCCTATAATCAGTCCAAGGTAACCTGGCGCAATATGAATCAATGCTGGCACGTGAAGGGATAAAATTACTGCGAGCGGAAATATAAGAATAGACACGATTGACCTGGCACTTTCTCCTATGCTTAGGCGTATGTTCCTGTATTTTCTAACAGCCAGCGATACGAGGTAAGAATGAATTAAATACGCCAGCAAAACAAGAAATATAGGGATGAGCCATAGATAAGCTGCACTGATAGAATTAAACAATATCTGTCCAATAACTGCAATTGCTATTTCGCCGATGAGAAAGTCCGTATTCAGCCTCTTGAGCACCATGTAATATCTTACACGCATCCCTCTTTCACTCAATGCCTGCAGGTTTTCGGACATTCTATTGCAACGGTAATATACACCCCGGTATTAGTATCATTCGTAATAGATTTAATAGGATTTTAGCGAGATTATGGCTCGGGTCACTGTATACTCGAAAGATATGTTTATGAACAGACTCTAAATAACCCATCGCTGACTGAATCAAAATGCCAGTATCTATAACATTTAACGTTGACGCAGATCTTCTCAAGAAATGTGCAGAAGTTCTTGGAGAGTCTGTTACAGTGGACCGTGACGGCAACGGCGACATACAGATAGTGGCAACTAAGTACGCTATCAACTCCAATACAAGGCTGATCCAGAGCATATATGCAAGTCTGGATAACCTGAACCTCAGGGAGATTCCTCCGCATGTCAAGGTTTGCAACAACCCTGGTGCATTTGCTGATTCTGCTGCTGAACAGGCCTTTGCCCTTATCCTTCCTGCTATAAAGAAGATATTTTACCATAATCTCAGAACGCATAAGCGCATTTTCAAGAAGGAACCAGTTCAGACGCTGAAGAACAAGACCATAGGCATACTTGGATATGGTGAGGTTGGTTCAAGAATTGCAAAAATAGCGCGTGCTTTCCAGATGAATGTTATTGCTTTCACCAGAACGCCAAAAGATGATCTTAACGTTGATCAGTTTGCGGCATCTGCGGCCAGGCTGATCGCACAGTCTGATATCATGGTGATTTGCCTGCCCCTTACGAACTCTACCCGAGGTCTTGTGAACAGCGATGCGCTCAACATGTTCAATGGCAACCTTATTGTGAATATTTCAAAGGCAGAAGTGGTCAATAAGGCTGATATTTACTGGTATCTTAAGCGGTTCCCTGAAAAAATCTATGCAACAGATGTTTGGTGGAATGAACCTGCTATAGTTGATGAGGTACCAGAAAATTGCATCTTCACCCCGCATGAGGGCAGCGAAGTTCCAGGTGATTTCAACGAAGCTGTCTTAAACGCTTGCAGGAACGCGCGTAAATTTATGGACGGTGTGGAGTTGAACGTGATAGACCCTTCAGAGTATTACAAGTTGCAGTAAGTATTCATGCTTCATCTTCGTCTTTGCAGCATCCTGCCCCGGATGCTTGGAAGATAGTCAAAAACAAGGTGCTGCAAAAGATTCTTTGATGGATCGAACCTGTCTACGTGTAGTTCGAAGCTGTCTTCATATTCGACCAGATGCACTGCCAGGCCCGAACCGACTATTGAAGCCCTGTAATCAGCCTTCTGCCCTTTCTGCATGCCTATCGATCTCAGAAATATCCCGCTGTCGACAGGATCACACAGCTGGGAAGTATATTCTTTCGAGATCTCGATGCTCCCGGATATTATTGCAAGTGCTGTTAGTGTGTTCCAGGAATCCAAAAAATCCAATCAAACCACCATCAAAAACTGTCCAGCGACCTGATCTTTTTTGATTGATCGGTGTCTTTGACTTTTGCTTCTCCCCTTGCATCTGAAAGAACGTTTAATGAAAAACCCTCAAGTATCCTGTTAAGTGTTTCACTGACCCTCTTGGAGTAATACAGCCAGTCCGGTGTATATTCAAAGGGCTGTCCCTCGATATACGGCTCAACTTCCTGTGGCGACTTCTTGCTGTTTGTTACAATCCAGGAAACCTTCATTCCGGATACGAACGTTTCTCCCATTTCCTTTAGCTTCCTAGCAATTCTGACATTAGCAAGAGAGTCGGAATTTGCGTATTCCGATTCGTCTCTCACTGACCTGGAAATTACAAGCTTCTGTATCGGTATCGTTCTATCTCCCCTCGATATTTTGGAAATAATGTCTTTAGCGTATTCGACCGCTCCTTCCGGATCACGATTCATGATAAACTCAAAGACTTTTGATTGCGATTCGCTCTGCAGATCGAATGAATCTGTCCTGCGTACCTCATATCCCCTGATAAGTATCTTGCCCTCCTGATCCTTTGGATAAGCAATCCTGCCAACGTATCGCTTCTTTGCGCCATGGGAAAAGAATGGATCGAGAACCTTTTCAAAATCAAGCAGTATACCTTCCTCCGCAGAGAGGCGCTTGCTGAGTTCTTCCCCAAATTTTACAGTTTCATCCACGCTGGACTTCCCTGATTCTATGAAGACGGAATCCGTATCCCCGTAAATCACCCTGTGACCGCTTCTCTCGAGCTTGTCCATAACGTTCTGGATTGTGTTCCGGGCATAGTGAGTCACTGAAGACCCAATTTCCGGGTTAGTGAATCTGTAGAAAGATGAAGCCAGTACTCCGTAAAATGTATTCATCAATATCTTTATTGCACCCTGCACACCATCGTAGTAATTACGATCCGATTCAGATGATGCATTTTTTGCCATCTTCTTGACCTCGTCTCGCTCACGCATCAGATCCTGCAGAATCTTAGGAATCAGGCCTTCCTTCTGGGTTCTGTCAAGATAATGCACTCCATTTGGTGCTGTTATCTTTCCATCCGGGCTCAGTGTTGTAAAGCATATATTGTACTTGATAATCATTGACGGATACATGCTCTTGAAGTCCAGTACCACCACGTTGGAATAAAGACCTGCACCGATCGACCTGACATATCCACCCTCTATAGGGGCTGTCTTGTCCACCCGGTATGTAAGCTTGACCCCGATGTTCTTCCTGTCTGCTTCCCGGATGAGAATAGAATCCACATAGTTACTGGTGCCACCGTTTGTCACGTCATCAAGAGGCAGTTTAGTCACAGTTGACATGAACATATTTCTGTCCACCACTCTAAGCTTTTCGTATATCCGGAGTGTGAGGTCAGCATCCTTGATACAGTATTTTATGACCTCATCCTGGCGGTTTTCCCATTCTTCCTTTATTTTCAGGCGGTTGATATTGTCTTTTCCCTCATTCAAGAGTTCTCGTGATACTGCATTAAGGGTTTCAGACTTTGGGTGCAGGTATTTTTTCACGTTCCACCATACATCGCTTATGATCCTGCCATGCATTCTCCAGTATCTGTCCTGCACCCTGTGAGGAAATGAAAAATCCCTTGCAAAGTCAGCCCTAACGTTGTTTACCTTCATCCTTTCTATGAGCAAGGGAAGATCGTATCCATCTATGTTGTACCCGATTATGATATCTGGATCCTCGTGATTGACAAAGTTCTTGAATTGCGTCAGTATATCACGCTCATTCCCGGTAAAACTTCCTGTGCTTCTCTCCTCTCCATGAACCATTGACCACCCGATTACAAGAATCTGCTTGGTTTCAATTATATTCTCAATATCAAAGCTGAAAATTTTCGCAGATACACTATAATCTTCGGTGCTATTTGCAGAATCCGCAGTAAGAACGATATCAGTTGTGAACCTTTTCTTTTCTTCCGGGTCCTCGAAACCATCCACTTCCACGCAGGCGCCAAGATCAAGGTCATAGATGAACCTGTGATGAAAAGGGATATCTGCGGCGAGGACGTCAACAGGCGATGATGATCTGAATTCAGGAACCTTCCAGGGAGATTTTATGTATATTCTCTTAATCCTTCTATCCGCGCCATCAACCCAGAGCGTCTTGTCCTCTTCTTTCACAAATTCGTCTGATTTCCTCAACTCGTCAATGTATGAATCAGGTGGATCAATAAGATCAAAGTATGGTCTGAAGTTTTTATAAAGAGCCGTGACCGATTTACCTTCCCTGGTACGGCCAAACAATTCGACGGCAACATCCTCTCTCCTATACGAGGCTGCCATCAATCTGAAAGATACTTTCATTTGGAGAGGTATCCATTTCTTTCTATATGAACTTACCAAATAAACTGCTTTTCCATGGGCATAGCAAAACTTTACAATAAATTGCCATTGATCAGGAAGAAATCAGAACATCGATCATTAGGGTTTATCGCAATTTTATTTTGAATTGATACCTAACTCTTCCTGAAGACATGGAACAGGCATGTTACAGGTACTACTAGATTCGTCAAATATTCAATCAATGACATCAAATTATAAACTGATAGAGCTTCCTTATCCAGCGAGCCTGAAGAAACTAGGTTCCAAAGCGGAGAAAAAAGTGCAGTAAAGCTACCGATTATCAAGTTCACTGCCACAAGTGTCAGATATATTACTGAAACCCTCAAATTTTTACGAAGGCCCAGAATTATGTAAATGGCGACAGATATAGACAGGAAGATTGTCGAACCAAGGAAAATCTGTCCTACCCAAGTGTCCAGCCAGAATGGCGAAACTAAAACTTGAGATAAGTGATAAAGAAATGGTTCCAATAAACTAGATAGCACAAGTTTGCCTCGCACATTAGCTAGTAAAGGTGAGTTAAGCATGATAAGAAAGATTAGAATATAATAAGGGAAAATCATTAATAAGAAGAGAAAGAATAACAAGATGCTTGTAATATATTCACCCTTACGCAGTGTTTGAGACTTATTCTTATGCGCAGAAATAACAATGCCTGCAATACCGATGGCCATTAACGCATATGAAATAATGAATGAAAGGTTCACTATCATTATAAATTGCTGTAGTTGCGTTATTACGTGTAGACTTGTAAGGGAGGATAAAAAAATCTGAGGTCCGTGATAAAACAAAACAAATCCTGCAACGAATAACAGAATTGGCAGGGACCATAATTTAATAGTACTGCTATTTTTCTCGCGATATACCTTTGTTGCGAGTAACTTCCCCTCCTTGCCATGATTTGATCCCGATTGATACTTAAGAAATAGAACAGGGAATGAGAATTTTTTATGAAGTATTGCCTCATTTATTGAACGATTAAGTTGTGCCGAATAAATTCCAGAAGTGACTGGAATATTAGACTTCTGCTCTATAATTAAAGCAAAAAGTTTGTTCTGTTGCCCGGCTAAGTCACTATAAACTGAACCAGACTCGCTAGGTAACAGAACCGTATGACCCTCACTCACAAGCCGAGCACAGATCTCGAACGCAACCTGCCTTATATCTGCGCTTTGAGCAAGCTCTATCAAGTGTGCATTGTTTCCATTAGAAGAAACGGATTCCTCATAATACTCAGATACTATTTTTTCAATGTTTGAGAAGTCTTTCTCACTTAAAATTGGCTTTTGGGTTTCTGAAACTGCCCAGTAATCTCTCAATGAACCCAGAGTATCAAACTTCAGGAATTTAGGTTGCATTGCTGTCATTCTTGCTTTGTCATCAGACTTTATATAACCTTGGAAATCTTAAAAATTATCGTAAGCTTGTTGACATTCCCCTATTTTGCAAGCTCACGTTAATTGTAGGACATAATGAATACAAAGCATGTCTACTAATAGAGTTCACTATCCTTGAAAAAACCAATTTTCCTCTCATTCGCCGCTGAGAACTACTAGAGAGAATTCATAAATGTATCATGCAGTTGTCGTCTTACAATAGATGAAGAGCGAAAGAACGATTTTTGTGGAATTTGCCTATCAAAATCTATTTTTATTAAGACCCAATATTGAGCGGGGTTTTAGGGTTGACCAGTTTTCCAATTGAAGTACAGGATCTCAAGTACACCTATGATGGCAGAAAATACGCTGTTGATGGTATCAGCTTTTCTGTAAGGGAAGGAGAAGTTTTCGGAATGCTCGGCAGAAATGGCGCCGGCAAAACAACGACCATAAGGATTCTTTCCACACTCCTGAAAAGATCTTCAGGCTCCGTCAGGGTGTTAGGGATGGATCCAAGCACGGCGGGAAACCGTATTAGAAAAAGAATTGGCGTTGTGCTGCAGGATGAGTCCTTTGATTTTACGACTGTTGAAAAGGCTCTCGACGTATATGGTTTCATCTGGGGTGTAAGCAAATCGGAGCGGGATAAAAAACGGGAATCGCTCTTGAATACATTCGAACTTACAGATGTAAGAAAAAAGAGAATGTGGGATCTTTCCGGCGGCCAGAAAAGAAGGGTCCAGGTGGCCCGGGAATTTATGCATGACATGGATCTGCTCTTTCTGGATGAACCAACCTCCGGACTCGATCCAATTGCAAGGAGGAATATACTTAACATGATCAAGGACTTGACAAAAGACGGGTTAAGCGTGCTGTTCACAACACATAACCTGGAGGAGGCAGACTATCTTTGCCAGAGAGTTGCAATCATGAATAACGGCAAGATTCTTGCAAGCGACACTATAGATGCCTTGAAAACTGGCTATAATGGCCTGAAGACCGTAGAGGTAAAGATTGGTGGAGATCAGGCAGGGGCGGAATCCATGTTTTCAAAAGTATCCTCTGGAAGGGTGGAACCTCCATTTGAGAGCGGGTTGCCTTACAGGATCGTGACTGAGAACACGCAGGAAACAATGCAGGAGATAATCAAGCTGGCAGTCACTGAGTCTGTTCAGATCGAGTGGCTGAACGTCAGAGCGGTTTCACTTGAGGATGTGTTCATAAGCACAATCGCCGGAGGCGCCTGAATGAATATATTAAATTCTTACAGGCTCATGATCCGGAATGTAAGAGTCAACACAGACCCTGGTACGCTTGTCTTTCTAGTTCTGATGCCAACAATATACCTGGTTTTCATGGGATACATGTTCGGCACTCTAATCAGCCAGATACCCGTGGGTACCACGTCTATAAACTACAAGGAGTTCCTCTCGCCTGGAATCGCTGCCTTCGAAACGGCGACAGCAGGAATAGTTGCTGGAGGTCTCCTATGGTCAGACAGGAGGTACGGCATGTTTGAGCAGATACTGAGCAGCCCTTATACAAGAGCAGAATATCTCTTTGGGATACTTCTCACAACACTTGTTTTCGGATTTATCGGCTCCGGAATCATGATGCTTGTTTCTGAGGCCTTCCTCGACTATACTGCCATATCATTGATGGGGGTTGGCCTTATTGTTGTCAGCATTTCGCTTGGAAGCCTTTTTTTTGGCTGCATGTTTCTTGCTATTGCAGCAAAAGTGAAGTCGAACCAGGCATATAACAGCTTAACAATCCTCATAATTTTCCTGGTTGATTTCGCAAGCACCGTATTCTATCCCATCACGTCGGCAACCCCTGAAGCCCTGAAGATTCTCTTCTACGTTAACCCACTAACATACATTGCAGATGTTGTGAGGGCCGGATACATTTCAACAGTCACAACAACAAATCTTGTGGAACTGCTTGTTACATTAATTGAAACTGTAGTTATGGTTGCAATCGCTGTCCTGCTTTATAGAAAAGTTAGGGTCGGTGTGACGTGAGTTCAATTAGCAAAGGCATCATCAAATCTTAAAAACTTATCATTTCCCAATTCTTTTGTGCAGCATATACCAGTACCTGTGATCAAGGACGGAATACCCGGCTTCCAGCGCGTGCCTCTTCAATGTTCTCTCTTTCTCGGCCAGGCTTTCGCTTGAATGCGGGTTGTGGATTCCAGCAGATGCCTCATTCCAGTCGGTTACAATAATGCTTCCACGGGTTAGTTTTTCCATTTTCTTGATCCCGAGAACAGGATCTGCAAGATGGTGAAGAGATGCTATCGCAATAGAAGTGTCGAAAACATAATTTCCAATGTTAAAGTCTTCGATCCTGGATTCGACAAGGTTCAGGCGGCCCGCTTTAATGTGCTTTTCATATGCACTGTGCAGGGAGGCAAAAGACCAGGCTTCAGGATCAACTGAAAATACCTGGGTATCAGATCTCTCCATCAACTTGCTAACTACAATTCCAAATCCTGTGCCAACATCCAGTATCTTATTGCCTGTTATCAGATGCAAGACCTCTGATAACATGCCTCCAAGCGAATTATCGTCATTCATTCAATCTAGAATTATTATTAAATAGATAAGCTTGAAGTTACCTTTCACCAATGAAGTTTTATGAATTTTCTGCATTGGAATAATATTAGTTGTGGCTTTATCAACAGAAGCAGTATGTTTGAATTTACGTGCTCGGATATATGAACTATCTTGTATTCTCCATTGATGCTTTTACTTCTTCTTTTCGCGATATTCGCCATCGGGTTCGCAGTCGGCATTCTCGGCAATATTTCTGGAATAGGAGGCGGAGTCATGATAGTGCTTGTGCTTGTCTATGGATATGGTTTCAAACCTATCGACGCAGCCGGCTTGAGTCTTCTTACCATCGTTTTCAGTACATTCGTGGGATTTGTGCAGGATACCAGGAAAGGACTGGTAGACAGAAAGCTTCTCATGATAATTGCTCCCATAGGCGTTGCTGCGAGCATTATTGGAACTGTAATATCAAACTACGTTTCCACCGATACGTTCAAGCTTGTATTTGCCTTAATACTGATAGCGCTTGGGTTGTTCTCTCTCTTCTCGTCCAGAAAGCAAAAGAAGTACAATTCAAAAATTAGGGATACTAGCACTGCCCGTACAGGAGATACGGGTCTTGTCGCTATCATTTCCGGTGTTGTATCGGGATTCATTGGAATCGGGATAGGAGGCATAATGGGAACATTCCTGACAGCGATTAAAAAGATCAATGCCAGAACTGGAATCGCGACTGTGGTTGCAGCAACGCTTCCCATAACCATAATGGGGGCTGCTTTACACTTCTATATTTCTGGGACTATCAGCCTTACCTTTGCACCGCCTTTGATTGTCGGAGCTGTGCTTGGAGGATTCGCTGGAACGTCCATTATAGTCAGGGCACCGCATCTAAGTCTCCGGTTCCTGCAGGGTTATGTGATAATATTTTTTGGATTTCTGTCAGTTCTGCTCTTCGTAATTTCATCGGTTGTTCACTAACACGGCATTCCGGGATGGCGTTGATGCCTCTTTCCACTATTTATAAGGCATTAAAGCAGGCCACATAATTTCTTCTCCTTCCGGTTACTTAGATAGGCTGGAAAGTAGTTATATCCAATACCATTCTGGAGTGGTACTATGGAAGAAATTGAATTGAAACTCGTTAACCGGACACCGTTCTGCGAATTATCAAAAGAATTCCCGGATGTCATGATCTTCAGGTGGTGCAGTTCCGTTATAGATTACGTTGAAATGTACGGTAAAGCAGATAGAATGAAAGAAGCTTACAGGAGATTGGGAGAAGTTGCTAACTCTATTCACAGCCGGGTTCTGAATTCCGGTTTAATAGGAAGCCACAGTGAATCTGCAATTTCTTGTAGATGTACAACCCATAATTCAAGCATACGCCTGGCAGAATCGATGAACCTGCTGTGGGAGGCGCCAGCAGTATACCTCAACGGGGAGGAGAAGCTTAAGTTGATATCTTTCTCGCAGGGAGATATGGAGAGGTTCTTCGAAGCTGAATCAAAGGATGGCACTTTACAGTTGATAAAGAAGAAGACGATCATGCCGGATTCCCTCAGGGAAATATACAGCATAACGCTGGGGGACATATTCCAGAACATGTCCACCAGGCAGGTAAAATACCTGAGGGATGCTATCGCCCTTGGATTGTTCGATTCCCCCCGAAAGGCAAAGGTTGAGGATCTTGCAGCAACAAATGGACTGTCAAAATCCACGATGCAGGAGCATATTAACAAGGCGAGAAATAAGCTGCTGCAGGCAATGGAACCTTACATAACACTTTATCTTCATTCCCTCAGTGACTGATCATGTTATACGTTGGAAACAATTTTTCTTTATTCTTAACTAACATTACCTTTTAAGAATAGGAGGAAAAGCTTTTGGCAGAAATTCTCGACCTTGTTAGAAAAAATGACAAATACCGAGCGGAAACACTAAACCTGCAGGCCTCTGAGAACAGGTTGAGCCCTGACGTGAAGGAGGCTTTATCGAGCGATCTGGCATCCAGGTACTCTCACATAATGCCCGATGGAAATAATTCCTACGGCGGAACATCGCTTTTTGAGCAGATTTACGAGAAGGCTAGATCTGATGTCCAGTCTTTATATAATGTGCGCTATGCCGACATTCGTCCAACTGGCGGCCATATTGCTGTCCTAGCAGCAATCAAATCTCTCACTAAAAAGGGGGACACGATTTATGCGATTGGTCCCGAGGGAGGTGGATATCCAGGTTACCAGGAGGAGTATATTCCGGAAATGCTTTCCCTCAGGAGAGAAAGTATTCCCTATCTGCCGGAGCAACAGGAGATAGATTATGATGAAATGGCATTCGCTGTCAAAAGGAATAGGCCCAACCTGATTGTATTAGGGCAATCTGCATTCGTTAGGCCATATGACCTTGCAAGGATTTCAGAAATAGCTGAAGAATCAGGATCCAGAATCTTGTACGATGCTTCACACGTTATGGGCCTAATTGCAGGAGGGAAGTTCCAGCCAGATGCAGCTAAAAGGGCAGATATAATGGTTGGATCAACCCACAAGTCCTTCTTCGGACCCCAGGGTGGACTTATCCTCACGAATGATCTGGATCTTGTTCCGAAAATAGAGAAAAACCTTACGTGGATGACCATGGACAACATGCACCCGAACAGGGTTGCTGCTCTTGGGATTGCTGCTAGGGAAATGCTCAAGCATGGAAAAAAATATGCAGCCCTGGTCGAGAAAAATTCATACAACCTTGGCCGGGCGTTGGATCAGCATGGAATATCTGTCAGATTCGGGCCATGGTTTTCTAAGTCGCACCAGGTGCTTCTTTCGCCATCAGGCGATAGAGATTTTATAGCGTTTTCCAAAGAACTGGAAAGAAATGGCATAATAGTGGATCGCGATGGAAGAGTTGGAACATCGGAGATTTCAAGAATGGGCTTTTCCGGCATGGACGAGGTAGCTGATCTTATTTCCGAGGCACATGCAGGTCACAATGTATTAAAGCGTGTTACAGATTTAGTATCACTGCTTAAAATTGAATTCTGGAGGTAGAAGATGAAGGCTATGGAAATCATGACCAGGGATGTTATCTCTCTGGATGAAAATACTGTGATAACGGAGGCAATTGCCAAGATGCGTGATAATTCAGTCCAGACAGTACCTATATTAAGGAATGGCAGGTATCTTGGCGTCCTTACATACAGGGAAATACTGAAGAGGCACAGCATCCGGCCCAATGCAAAGGTCGTGCATTTTACAATACCTTCACCGGGTATCTCAGAGGATGACAATGTTGAAAC
>JAKACH010000057.1 GCA_021821635.1 Thermoplasmata archaeon
TTTCAAGCGATCTCTGCTCTATCTTGACGACATCCTTGAAACCGAGCCTCTTGCTTGGCACGTACATGCCGACGCTTACCGTCAGCTGCTCCTTGCCGGTTATGTTCAGAATGGAGAGGACCTTCAGTGACATTCCTGCCTTCACATGATCAATAACTGTTCCGTCGCGTATCTTGGATATGAGAAGCGTTTTATCCATCAGAGATCACCTCCAAGAAGAAGCGATATCAGGGCCATTCTTACCGGAACCCCATAGAATGCCTGCCTGAAATATTTCGCCTGCGGAAGTGTATCCACCTCTGGTTTAATCTCGTCCACCCTTGGCAGAGGATGCATTATTATAGAATCCTTCTTCATCGTAGAAACGGTTGCACTATCGATCGAATATGAGCCTATGAGCTTCTGGTACTCCTCAGTGTCTGGAAACCTCTCTTTCTGTATCCTTGTAACATAGAGGACATCTGTATCGTGAATGACCCTGGAAAGATCATCAAACTCCGTGATGTCTATCTTATCCTTTACAGCCGATATCACATGATGTGGAATCCTGAGGCTTGGAGGGGAGACAAGGTGCACAGTTGCATCTATTCTTGCAAGCGCAAGAAGGAGAGAATGGACTGTCCTCCCATACTTCAGGTCCCCGACAAGCGTTATGTCTAGATTGTCAAGCCGCCCTATCTCCTTCTTTATTGTGAACAGGTCAAGAAGTGTCTGGGTCGGATGCTGGCCGGATCCGTCGCCCGCATTCACAATGGGTCTGGCAGTAAACTTGGATGCAAGCCTGGCGGCTCCCTCCAGTGGATGCCGTATCACTATGATGTCCGAATAGGATTCTGCCATCCTTACCGTGTCTGCCAGGGTCTCTCCTTTTGAGACGGATGAGGACTTGACGTCAGAAAATCCTATAACACCACCACCAAGGCGGTTCATTGCACTCTCGAATGACAGGCGCGTTCTAGTGCTGGGTTCAAAGAAGAGCGTAGCCATTATTCTACCAGACATTGAAGTCAGTCTCTTCTGGGATTCAAGCGCAGAAAGCATTTTCTCAGTCAGGTCAAAAATTTCAATCATCTCGTCCTCAGAAATGTCGTCTATGGACGCGATACTCCGATTTTTAATCATCAGAAAAAAACATATCACTGGGAGGTAATTAATAGTTTCACTGACATATTCCATGCATATAAGGATCATATGGTGCAGGCTAAAACCTTCAAGTGACAATTAAATATGCTTATCAAATAGGGAGATGTGAAGAATAATTCCGCTGTATCAGGATTTCATAAGCTCAGCACTGCTGACCGCTTATCGCTTCTCAGGGATCTCCTGAATCTTTCAGAGGAAGAAATAAAGCATATATCGTCCTCGGGGGCAATCTCGCTTGACAAGGTCGACAGGCTGATTGAAAACGTCATAGGCGTTGCAGAGATCCCATTGGGTGTCGCAACTTATTTCCTCATAAACGGCAAGGATTACCTGATACCGATGGCAATCGAGGAGGCATCGGTGGTGGCAGCATGTTCAAACGGAGCGAAGGTGGCAAGACTATCCGGAGGATTCACCGGCTACTCCACCAACCCAATAATGATTGGACAGATTCAGATCCTGGACCTCGATTCTCCTGAAGATGCTGTTATCAGGATTATGCGCAACAGGGACATTATTCTTAGAACGGCAAATGAGAAGAGCAAGACGTTGAGGGATAACGGAGCAGGTGCGAAGGATCTGGAGTGCAGGATAATTGGATCCGAGAACCGCATGCTGATAGTGCATCTCCTTGTGGATGTTATGGATGCAATGGGCGCGAATATCGTCAACACCATGTGCGAGCATATATCTCCTATGCTGCAGGAAATAACAGGAGGGCGGATCAATCTGAGGATACTGAGCAATCTGAGTATCCACAGGAGATCATACGCATCAGCTGTTTTCAAGAAGGAAGCTATAGGCGGCGAGAACGGGGTAGACAGGATACTCGAGGCTTACAGGTTTGCAGAGCTGGACATGTACAGGGCAGCAACCCACAATAAGGGCATTATGAATGGAGTGGATGCAGTTCTCCTTGCTACCATGAATGACTGGCGTGCAGTCGAGGCGGGAGCTCATGCTTTTGCCTCCATCGGCGGCTATCATTCACTTACCAAGTACTCAATGAACAGCAACGGCGATCTTGTCGGAAGCATTGAACTTCCATTGGCCGTCGGTATCCTCGGCGGATCGACAAGCGTGTCACCGAAAGCAACAGTGGCAAAGAAGATTCTGGATGTCAAGAGTGCAGGTGAGTTTGGATATGTCCTCGCTGCGGTGGGCCTGGCACAGAACTTCTCCGCCATCAGGGCACTTGCAAACGAAGGCATACAGAAAGGACACATGAAACTTCATGCACGCAATATAGCAATAAGCGCTGGTTCCCCGGACAGCCTTATAGAGAGCGTTGTGGAAGAGATGGTGAAATCAGGGGATATATCGCCATCCAATGCAAAGCGTATTCTTGCATCAATGGAAAAAAGTAATAAATAGCTTCCAACGATGATCGCCGGCCAGATGACTGACATAAAGGAAGTAATGGAAGCTGGACTAGCCCTGCTTGATAAGGGCAAGAATCTTGATGCCCTGAGAGAGCTTTCAAAGCTTGAACCGGAGTTTGAGGGTAAGAGCACAGATGAAGCAGCCGATCTCTATACAGCCATTTCGCAGGCATATTATGGGATGAACCCAAAAACTGATGAGAATTCTCTTCCATACTCGGACAAGGCTTTCGAGATTCATAAGAAAAACAACTCAAAAGAGGCAATGATGAATGATCTCCTGTACTCAGCGTTCGTTGAAATGGACTGCAACAAGTCTGCTGAGGCAGAGAAGCGCCTGGATTCTGCATTAAAGATAGCAGAGGAACTCAAGGACAATGAAGCATACGTTGAGCTGCTGACCACCAAGGCAGATCTTCTGTCTGGCCAAAAGAGGAGAAGGAAGGAAGCGGTAGATATCTACTCGCAGGCAGCAGAACTTGCAAAGAAGAATGGCAATATGGGTACGTATTTTGAAGCGTCAGTCGGTCTGCTTACAATGAAGAGAGAGGAAACTGATCCTTCCAAGGTGCTAGAGGATGCAATGAAGCTTATAGATGAAGCTGAGAAATTTGCATTGAACATAAAGGCAAAGAAGGACAGGAAGAGCTTCCTTGAAGACGTATCCGCCGTCTATGATCTTGCTTCGGACATAGCAATGGAAATGGAGAATGTGGATGAGGCAATGCAGATTGCCGGAAGGATGTCCAAGATTCTCTCTAAATGATTTCTTTTACGAATTCTGATACATCTATCCCTGCATCTGTCAGGACAGCGAGAAGAGCAGTCTCGAAATCCATGTAACTCATTCCACGCAGGAAATCGCCTGCCATCTTGATGGCTTCTTTCTTTGACACTTTTCCCGTTGAGGCTGCGTAGTCGAGCAACCTGTCAGATAAGGGTCTGTCCATTTCGGCAGAGAATAGTTCCTGGACAGAGACGGAAAAATCAAGCGGAACCGAAATTCCGGAAACTGTAAAGTTTGGCACAAAGCGACCTTCTCTTTCCGCTAAAAGACCTTCCCTCACGCTTTCGTCACAGAGCCTTTCGACTTCCTCCGTGGAAAGAAGGTGACGCTTGAAAGCAATCTCCTTCACCATCTCGGCTTTCGTGAGAGAATCGGCTCCACGTCTACCCGAGATTGCGATTGCTATGAGGCGCCTGGCCATCTCCTTATTCATTTAAGATCAGAACTTTGCCAGTTCTTTTTCTATTTCGGCATAGTTAGGTTCAACGCCAGGGTTCTCAGATATCCATTTATACTTGACTATACCATTCTGATCAAGGATGAAAACGGATCTCTTTGAAGCTGTCAGCCCAGGCACGTTTACGAAATCATGATGAAGCGAATCATACTTCTTTGATACCTCTCTAGTTGCGTCACTCAACAGATCAAAGTTGAGGTTGTTCTCCTTTGCGAACTGCGCAAGCGAGAAGGGCTGATCAACACTTATGCCCACGACTTTTGCCTTGAGGTTGTTGAATTTTGACATTGAATCCCTGAATGTGCACATTTCCTTTGTGCATACGCCGGTGAAAGCACCGGGGAAAAACAGGAGCACGGTCTTGTTTCCTTTGTAGTCTGCAAGCGTCTTTTGCTTCAGGTTCGAGTCTATCAGTTTAAAGTCAGGTGCTTTTGAGTTCAGTTCTACCATAATTATCAAGCAGTAATGACATAAAAATATAAAAGTTTGATATAACCACCTGTGAAAGCTGTATCTCTTCTATCAGGTGGCAAGGATTCATTTCTCTCCACAGTTATCGCAATGGAGAGCGGTATGGACATTGAATATGCCCTTATCGTGAAGCCGGAAAAAGATAGCCCGATGTTCCATGTGCCAAACATCGGAAATGCAGCTCTCACAGCAAGGCTTCTTGGCCTTAAGACAGTTGAAATCGGCGAAAGTAAGTTTGATCCATATTTTGCCATTATGCGTAATAACGGGATAGAAGCAATAGTCTCAGGAGCCACCGCATCGGATTACCAGCATTCTAGGATCGAGAGGCTGTGTACGCTGGAAGGACTGTTATCCTTCTCGCCTTTATGGCGCCTCGATCCCTATCTTGTGCTGGATGAGCTGTTGCTGAGGAGAATAGAGACAATTATAGTATCCGTTTCGGCGGAAGGGCTTGATGAGGGCTATCTTGGAAGAAGAGTGGATAAAGATTTTATTTCTGATATTTTTAGGGTGGAGAAAAAATATAAGGTTAACCCGCTCGGCGAGGGTGGAGAATATGAATCCTTCGTAACAGGAATGCACGGCCATGGAAGCATAAAAATAATGGATGCGAGAAAGGTCTGGTCCGGAAGCAGTGGATACCTGGAACTCAAATGCTCCTTTGAGGACTCATAGTTTGAGGCGCTCTACCTCTATTGCATCCCAGGTCGGATATTCCTCGACTTCATAGAAACTGTAATCCAGAAGCTTCTTCAGTTCCGGTATGATCCACGTAGGTATCTCGACCCTCTTTTTCCTGTCGTTTACGAAAAACATTTCATCAGGAACACCGACGGATTTGAGGTTTTCAACTACGGCATTCAGATCAGTGCTGTCAACAATACCTTTCAGTATGGTGCCGTCCTTAGTCACTATGTCAATCCTTCTTGCAATGTTGGATGCGCGGCGTTTCAACCTGTTTTTCAGCTGCACGCCGTCCTTGAAGGCTGCCGAGCAGTAGTGCACAGTATGGTTGGGGAACTGCCTTACCATTTTAAGGGCAAGCTCCCTGCTTCCTTTTGCCCCGGATTCGTAATCATTCTTTATTGAGTAGTTCCTGCCGAGCAGATTTCGGAAGTTCGTTTCCGAAAATTCCAGTTCGTTCAGGTTTATGAAATCAAGATCCATGCGCTCGCTGAACTCTATGAGCGCCTTCATGTCCTCCTCTCGTCCAGGAAGGGACGGAACCTCGATGCCGACGGAAAGGCCATTATCTCTTGCCCACTTTATGCGATGCTTGAAAATGGAACGATCCATGTGCTTCCATATTTCCTCGGGTGGATGGAAGCGGATTTCGTCAAGCCCGGCAGCTGCAACTGAGTCGATGGCCTCCTTTGAGCCGCTGATCGTGTAAAGATGAATGTGATGACGCGGCCCGAATTCCGTTTTCAGCATTCTGATATAGTCGGAAGTTCTCTCATAGAATTTGAGGGGATCTCCGCCAGTAATACCTGTGCCGGTCGCGTTGATCATGTTTGCTTCAAGGATGGCATCCCTCATGTCCCTTATCGGCATCTCGTCTGCAAACATTACATCCAGCATCTTCTTTTCTGACGAGATGGGACAGTAGAAGCACTTTGCGTCACAGATGCCTGAGACAAAAAGGACCATCTTGCCCCCTTTAGCGCAAAGTATGCAACCTTCCGGCAATTTGCCGGTATAAGCTGAGCCACCACCTAGTCTTTTCAACTTTGGTGCATTTAAAATACCGATTTAACCCTTTCCTAGCTTCTGTCGCAATAATTGT
>JAKACH010000058.1 GCA_021821635.1 Thermoplasmata archaeon
CTTCCTTCCTGTGATGCGCATTTTCGTTCCACATTGCATTTCTGTGGTTTTTCACCGAAACCTGCGCCATGGATTCCCTGCTTGCATCGTATTCCGCAATATACATACGGGCAAGGAATGCAGCCAGGGATGGAAGCGTGAGACCCGAAGATCTTTCCACCGGATCGAGAAGGCTGGCAATTATTGACGATGACCGCCTGGTCGGGACTGAAGACATCTTCTCCGATCCTATTACAAGGATGGAATGAACATCCCCCGCATGAAGAAGGGATTTTGCAATATGCAAAGCGGAGGCACCGCCCGAGCTGGTATTGTCCAATCTCACGGATGGAACAGGAAAATCAAACAATTCCGCGGAGAGCCGGTTGTTGAGCCCAGACACATTGTTGTATTCACCACCGAAGGCATTCGCGAAGATAACAAGATCTATGGCATCACCATATTTTTTTACTATCGGCAAAGCGGAATCCATCGAGATTTCGAAGAGATCCTTATCGGTCCTGCCAAATTTCCCATGGTTTGCCGCTGTTATTACGGCCACATTACAGGAACCTCCAGTTCCCTATGAATATTGCTGCATTTTCCCGATTCGAATGGAGTCAGGTATTTTTATAGCTGCTATCAATTGACATGGTATGCCAGATGAAGAACCGCGCAAAAAGCAGGATCGAGAAATAAATGCTTATCTCGGCTTCAACGCTGATTCTTCATCGTCGCTCGGCGGCCCTGTCAAGCCGGAAGATGTTGCCCATGAGATACTTGATGCAATCTCGAAGAAGGTCAGGAATCTAGTTGAGGTTGTAAGCGCTTACAGCACCGAGGGCTACAAGAGTGCCCTGATTCAGATTTACGACATCCTTGCAGGCAACAAGATCCCTGTGATTCTGCTGGAAAGCCTTGATTCCTACATGACAATGCGGCATTCCGGAGATCCTGTCGTATATCTATTATCTGAGGATCATATAGATATCAAGCGATCTGGAACCATCACGGTGTTGAGGAAAATCCTTTCCGGGGACGTCGAAACGCTTGGCAGAAAGGGAATATTGATATTAGGAATAACCCAGCAAACAATCGACCGGGTCACGAATGCAGGAAAAAAGAAGCAAACAAGCCACAAAGCCTCTGAGGATGAGTACACGTTTCTGAAATCAAGGGCTGCAGGACTTGGATTCCTTTTATTTTCCATGCCAATGGCAGTAACCACATTTGGTCTCTTTATTGCCACTGGATACAATGAGTCTTATTCTCCATATATCATGGGTTTCTGGATCTCCTCTTCATTTCTTGCTGTGTCGCTCCTTCTTGTCGGGTTCAGGCGAACCACAGGATTTGCTGAAAAAAGAAGCATTCTGTCATGTGCAATTTTTATTGCGTTGAATCTCGCAATACTTGCCATTATTGGCCCAACAGCTCTTGAAATCCTTGTTTCGAGCCTTCCGGTTAATGCACCCCTCCATTATAACGTAGGACAGGCAGTTACCTCAACACTAGGTAATGCTGCGCTTGAGTTGCCGTCCATTCTTCTTTCGGTTACAATCATATACTGGATCCTGCCGGAAAACCTCCGGAAATTCTCACTGATTGCCCTTTTTAGTGGATTGAGTTCCATTGTGATTGAAATGATTGCATTGGAAGTTTATCCTGTTTCGCCAATAATTGGTGTTTTCGCTCTTCATATGTTAGTATTCCCCCAAGCCTATCTTTCATACTTTTCTTACTTTGTTTTTGTACATCCTACGCTTGCTCTGGGCGCTACTATCTATACACAGAACTACTTCAAGATTTACATAAGCATACCTGTCATCGGTTTTGCCCTGGTGTATAACATACTGAATTTCTTTCTCTATGCCCGAATGGGGGTAGGCATGCTTTCACGTGAAACGCTTCCTGATCTGCCTTAATTATTTGTATTCATACGCAATCCTGCGATAGATGTCAAGGCTTTACTTCGGAATGGTCGCGAGCGGAAGCAGGGGAAACTGTTCATTCCTCGCAGACGGGAAAACCTTGGCAATTGTTGATTTTGGGATATCCTACAGGAGATTCTACCAGAGAATTGAGGGCCTCGGTCCGGGATTTGATTCAATCAACCTGTTCGTGAGCCATGAGCATTCTGATCATTCATCCGGAATTCCCGTCGCAACAAGGAAGGCGCAGATTGATCTATACTCAAGGGAACTGACCATATCATCGCTCGGACTAAAGGACGCTTTCCCCATACATGATCAGGTTACCGTCGACGATCTGAGGGTTACCGCAGTCGATGTCTCGCATGATGCTGCCGATCCTGTTGCCTATGTTTTCAGGATCGGAAAGATAAAGATATCCGTGATATCGGACCTCGGAAGGGTCGACGGCAGGCTGGTTGAGGAAGCAAAGGGATCAGACATCATAGCCATGGAGGCAAACCATGACATCGAAATGCTCAGAAAAGGGAGCTACAGCCAGGGCCTTAAGACACGAATTGAGGGATCATATGGGCACCTTTCCAACGTCCAGTCAGGAGAGGCGCTCTCTGAAATATGCAACGAGAACACAAGAATCATACTTACGCACCTCAGCCAGGAGAACAATACTGAGAAGACCGCTCTTTCCACTGTGAAGAGAATGCTGCAGTGGAACTCGGTAAAATATAAATCCATAGAATGCGCTTCGCAGATTGACGGTTCCTCCCTGTATCTGATAGATAAGGATACGCGTGAATCGGAGATGCTTCCAAAAAATCACCAGATCCCATGATCGTTACCTGACTTTTATTTACCCTGTCAAGATTGAGGAGCGAAGCCCCGTGGTGTAGAGGCCAAGCATACCGGACTTTGGATCCGTTGACGGCAGTTCAAATCTGCCCGGGGCTGTAATACCATGATAAGCATAGTTGGCAGGAGGCATTACACGACCTCGATAGATGAAAGCATGACAGTTGCAAAGGTAGCTGAGATGCTGCAGATAAGAGAAGCCTCATACGTTTACATAAAAAACGGGAGCCCGGTCACTTCCGACGAGATCGTCACTCCTGATGATGATCTGAAGTTCCTGGAGATATTTTCCGGAGGATAGGCACTATCCTGTCAGGTTCCTGGTCATGTATTTCTGCATCAGGTCCCTCTGTTCCTTCGTCGCAGGCAGGGAATATATCCTGATTGAGGCCTTGACGCCGTTAAGGTGAGCGCCTATATCCTTGTCACTCAGGGCGTCGATAAGCACCTCGTTGTATCTTGATGCCTGCGCAACCTCGACAACCGGCCTGTCATCCATGATAAAGGGTCCCCGTGCATGAGGGGAATTATTCCATTTATCCAGGAACTTGCGTGTCTCGGGTGAAAATGCAGGCGGGCCTGCATGCACCTTTATAGCAGGCCTGGTATCACTTTCAAGCTCCACAAGTATGTTGATCCTCCTTCCCATGAGTACTTCTGAATCGATGGGATGGAAGCCCTCGTTCCGGCTTTCATTTACAATGATCCTGCGGAGCTTCTCTGCCTGCGGATAGATAATATCATCCAGCAGATCGGGACGCTCGAGCGAGAAAATCCGGAAGCATGTCTTCCTCGGTATTCTGGGCGGACTCCTTCTTGGAAGCCCGTCAAAATATGCCTCTGAGGGTTCATGGAGAAATTCCCTGCTCAGGATTCTCATTCTGGCAAGGTTCTCGCTCGTGACTGCAGCTGCAGCATTCCTCTTCCTGTCCACCGGATCCGTCACGACCATGGGCGCATCGTCCATGGGCGAGGGCTTATCCTCTTTCAACCTAAGCCTCTTTTCTGAACCAGCAAAGAATTCAAGTGCCTTCAGGAAAGATCCCAGCTTTATTACAAGGACTTCGCAGACGTATCCTGAGAAGCCTCCCTTAGCAACCTCGGATCCATAGACGCCAATTCCTTTCATGAAGGCCTTGAGCAGTATGACTTCCCTCCGCTTCATGTCATCAAGATGCGCATTCACCCATCTTGTATGAAGAGGGCTCCTGTCCACAGCGCTCTTCAGGTCATCATTTTCGTTCATGTGGAAGCAGGGCACAACGTCAATCTTGTGGCCTTCCACGTAACCGAAGACATAGGGGTGCTCCGCATACTTCTCCTGGCCATCCGGTAGGATCATGTGTCCAATCTTCAAGCCTGTTTTCACTATTTCAGATCTTGAGTATGTTGTAGGGAAAACAATGAAAAGATCTATATCGCCGCCCCTGAGGTTTGTCCCCTTCGATGTGGAACCTACAAGCTCAACTTCGGCCGTTACCCTCATCTTCGAGAGCAACGAATGTATTTTCTCCCTGAGTGTACCGGATATTCTTTTCAGGTCATTGCGCTCTGCCTCGTCAGGAGCTTTCCGGGCATAGATCTTATCGTAATCTATCATCATCTATCTAACGAGTCGCAAGATCTATGATTGCCTGGGCAACTTCGCCATCGGCTTTCTTCAACGCTTCTATTGCCTTGCTCCGGTCTACCTTTGCCTGTTCCATCACGAGCTTGATATCATCATCATTGTACTGTACCTGGGGAGACGAAGCCGCCTGTTTGGCCACTTCCTTCATCGCACCGGAGATCTGGAAGTACTTCTCCCCCTGCGCCTCAATCATCATTACCTGTGGGTTCTCTATCACATAATCCTTGGCAGCACCTTCCATCACGACCTTCTTTACATCAGTCATGTCGACCGATTTGATCCCCATCTGTGCCATCATTCTTTTAACTTCCCTGGAATTCATCCTACCGGGCATCATCGTACACGCTAATGAATGAATAAAGATAAACTTATTTTGTAAAAACGGGCAAAATTTTTCCGGCTATTAATAAAAAACGGTTACCAAAATATTTGTGGAAAACATTTGCAAGGTCCCTGAAGGGGGACATGCAGATAATTCATAGGTGTTGCTTCCTGAGAAAAAATACCCATCTGTTTACCTGAATGTAATACTGAGTTTTCTTCAAGCAGTATACGGCATAATAATGACTGCCACTTAATTTATGATTATATGGTTGCGGTAAATGCATTCCATTTTCCAAAAGCAAAGGAGAGGCTTTCTGCCTTGTATTGCCATGATTAACTAAATCCGCTTTTAAATTACACATCCGCTTTCACCAAAATACAAATATATCAGGTAGGGAATTTTTAAGTAGCAGAATTTGGTATGCATACATATGGCAGAAAGTTCAAGCGGTATACAGAGCAAAGGGAGGAAGTCACTGATTTATGCTCTTGTGGCTGTGACCATAATTCTGGTAGTTGTTGCTGGAGCTGGGTGGGGTCTGTATGTCACAAAGGTCCCAGGGCCGACTCTTTCCCAAAAAGAGAGCCAGGTAACTGCGTTAGCTTATCAGCACTGGCAGGCAATCGGTGTGGAGAATCTGTCACAGACCATATCGCAGTACAGTTCATCTTCAGTGCTTTACTGGAACGTAAAAGGAAGTGCCCTGAATGGAACATATACGAACACGAGCCAGATTGAATCAACCTGGAGCAAGTTTTTCCAGCATGATCCTATCGATTATTATTCCATCTACAATTTCAAGATCTCTATTTCCGGGAATTATGCGAACGTTACAGCAGATCTCTGGTATCTCGTCCTTGTGAATGCAAGCGATAAGCAGAATCTATCCGGATTGACATCAATAAAGGGAAACGGTACCGTGAATGATACCGTTGCAACGCTCATTCTCCCATATCTGCTGACATACCAGGACGTTGGTGGAAGCTGGCATCTCCAGGGAGACTGGTGGGGGCTTCCGGCACCAGACAACGGTTTCGTTGTTAAGGGAATCGCAGAACAGTTCCTTAACCTTACCGTTGCCAGCAGCAATTCTTCAGGGTCCGGTGGAATTGGAGGTTACTGAAAAAAGGCATTACAGTGTG
>JAKACH010000059.1 GCA_021821635.1 Thermoplasmata archaeon
TAGCTGAGAAGAATGTGAGTATGATGAACGCAGCTGCGACGATGACCATCCCTATTGTTGCTATACCTCTTGCACCATATCGATCTGACAGGGCTCCACCAAGCGGTCCCATCGTAAGGAAACCTAGAGTCATCGGAACCATGTATATGCCTGCCCAGAATGGAATATCAATATACGGTATGTTTGGTGCGAGATGTATTGGCAACCATATGCCCTGCAGAAGAATGATAAGCATGAACATAACACCCCCACGACCCAGCGAAGCAAGCAGAGAAGCGAGATTGCCAAACGCAAAAGCTCTTATCCTGAAGAGCGAAAGCTTGAACATAGGCTGCTTTATCTTTTTCTCCACGAATGGGAACAGCACCAGCAGGAATGCACCGCCGGCCAGGGCCGCAATGACCCACGGACTCGACCAGTCCATTGCGCCTGTTCCGCTGGAGGGTGGTAGCAGGCCGTACGTAAGCCCGAGAAGAAAGATTGTAACGCCTACCCCGAAGATTATATTTCCAGCATAGTCTATTTTCTGGTTCCTGTCCCTGACAGAATGATCCTGAAGCTTTAGCAGCGACCATACTGTCCCAAGTATGCCGATAGGCACACTTACAAGAAAGACATAACGCCAATCATAGACTGCAAGCACTCC
The DNA here is from genome assembly GCA_021821635.1 of Thermoplasmata archaeon. GTDB lineage: Archaea > Thermoplasmatota > Thermoplasmata > Thermoplasmatales > Thermoplasmataceae > UBA582. The sequence goes on from JAKACH010000059.1 coordinate 647, forward strand.
CCCAAGTATCAGTCCGACAAAGGATCCACCGAGGGCTGCAACCTGATTGAGTCCCAGCGCTTTTCCCCTCTCATGCAGGGGAAATGCATCCGTCAGGATCGCAGTGCTGTTTGCGAACAGGAATGCGCTTCCAAGTCCCTGAATAAGGCGGAAAATAATCAGCTCGAGTGCACCGGTATCTCCCTTGCTGGGTGTCAGGAAAAGGAGGACCGATCCGACCGTAAAGATCACAAATCCAAGATTGAAAAGCTTTGTCCTGCCAAAAATGTCCGAAAGCCTTCCCAGAGTTAGCAAAATAACCGCGGTTATGATGTTATAACCCATTATGAGCCAGATCAGATAAATGAAGGTTCCTGGCGCAGTGGGATTTATGTTGATCCCTGATGGCCCAAGAATAGCAGGCAGAGAGATGAGAATAATGGTACCGTTTATAGAGGCCATCAGGACGCCGATTGTCGTGTTTGAAAGGGCGACCCACTTATACTTTACCATGATATTAAACCAGTAAATAATACGAGTTATAAAGTATTTTGTCGCGCAGGTGCAAACTAACAATTAGCCCATGAATTTTCAGGCATACATGGTATCGGATTTCTTCTCACCGGACTGCATTTTCGCATAGTCATCCATGATGCGCTTCATCTCCTCGTGGTACTTTGATGTAGTCTCCTTGAGGGGTCGGGTCTCTATATTCATTCCGAACAGTGTGTTCAGGTTCTCCACGGCAGAGAGAACTGCCGCAGGATCCGGAATGCCTTCGACAGTCACGGCAAGAAGGCTCATCAGCGGCAGCTTGCGCAGAATCGATTCATTCAGGATAGCACCGCCCATTCCAGTTATGAGCGCAGATTGAGCAAGCGGTATCTTGTTCTGCTGAAGCATACTTATTGCATTCTTATCTCCTACGCCGAATACTCTTTGCCCATTGCCTATAGACTCAACAGGAAAACCATCGATATTGACAACCATCCTGGGATTCACCTGTCTAAGCCAGTCCGAGATAACATTCGATATCTCATAATATCCTTCCGGATCCACAGGTATATCGCTGATTACAATGCAGTATTTGCCCTCAGCATCGCTGTAGAGCCTGAAAGGATGCCGAAGCTTCCCGGCAACAAAAACAGTCACAGGCGGAACGTAAGGCGATGAAACATGAGCAAACTGGCTCATCTTGAGGTTTTCTATTATGTATTTCAGCGTCATAACGCCGATTGCAGAATTGTCCAGAAAGCTCATTAACACCAGGGGTTGCTTCAGCTTAACGTCCTTCAGAATCACCATGCTCGAAGTCATGCTGCTGTGAACTGGCATGATTATGCAACCTGAACTGGTTTATAAGTATTTATACTCACACTATCGCTTCAGCAACATCAAAAATTGAGAATAATTGGAATCTTTAAGCCACGAATCGAGCTCATCGGCTTCTTTTATAGGTAAGAGTGAAAGTTTTCTCTTCTAGTACCCTGCTCTCAAGGGCAAGGAGAAGTTTCTTCTTATTCATTCCTGCAGGTAACGTTGTATCTGAGCTCGTGGAATATAGATGAAAGATATATCGGTGCGGTTTTTGACCCGGCGGGCACGGACCTCCGTAAGAGAATTTTCCAAAATCATTCTTACCCTGTCTAATACCATTTTCGCTTACCGGGATCTTTGGAAAGTTTTCCTTTATCTCCGTTATGGTAGAAGGAATGTCATAAACTACCCAGTGCACAAAGGTTCCCATGGGTGCATCCGGATCATCCATAATGATCGCATACGATTTCGTTTCTGGCGGAAAACCTGACCATGAAATCGCAGGAGAGATATCCTCCCCATCGCAGGTATACTGCTTGCTTATCTGATCGCCTTCCCTGAAGGACGAAATCTTTATTGTCCCTGTCATAAATGCCCAGCACTGAAATAATAATAAATGTTGTTAAGGCTGAAAAGGTGTGATCACTTCTTGTTGTCGCGTTCCATATACCTCAGGACGCTTATGTTAGGTGTAAAGCCAAGCTTTTCATAGAAGTTCTTTGCAATAACATTGAATGCAGGGTATTCCACCGTAAGTAAAGAAAGACCTGCTTTCTGCATCTCCTCCCTCAGCTTTGCTATCATAATGCCGCCGAGGCCGCGCCTTCTCATCTCAGGGAGAATGTAGAAATCGGTGATTCTTACATCAATTGGAGGTTCGTAGAACTTTCTTTCCCTGAGCTCCGCCCTTATTACAGAAACTACCTTCTGTTTCATTGTTCCAACGAGAAGGATGCATCCCTTTGAATCCGGTATGGACTCTTTCAAAGAACTCAAGATTCTGTCCTTGGCATTTGGCGACACCTCGAAATGAGTATCGAACTCGGCGTTCAGCTTCTTGAGACGGTACATAAGATCCGCTATGCTTTCAATATCCTCTTCCTTTGCTCTTCTTACTTTCAATTCATCTGCCATTCTATTCAGACCTCCGGTAATTTAGGTATGGAACCATTATCCAATAATGTCCTGTACGCCTTCCTGTTGTGCTCAATAATTTCAGTGGCAATCTGCAGGAACTTTTCCTTTGATTCATGTTTACGCGCGAACCCCTTCTGCGAACTTGCATATGCGACTGATGCCGCAACCTCTGGATACAGATCCCAGTCTGTCATTTTAGGTATGACCTCTTCGGGTGTCGGGTCCGCTATTCTTCCAGCCAGCGCCTCCGATGCAGTAACCATGATATCGTAGTCCACCTTTCTGGCTCTTGCGTCGAGGACTCCCCTGAATACTCCAGGGAAAACGAGACTGTTGTTAATCTGGTTCGGGAAATCACTCCTCCCGGTTGCCACTATCTTTGCTCCAGCCTCGATGGCGTCAGAAGGCCAGATCTCCGGGAGTGGATTTGCCAGAGCGAACACAATTGCGTCATCGTTCATTGATCTGATCCAGTCCTTGTGCAGTGTGCTTGGATCTGACCTGGATGCAGACACGACAATGTCGGCGCCCTTAAACGCGCCCCCTTCTTCACCGCTCAGCCTTTCCCCGTTTGTCTCCATTGCAAGCCTGTACTTCCATGGATTTGTAAACATCAGGTTGTCTATATCTGATCTGTTGGGCTCGAGTATGCCCTTGCTGTCGGCAATAACGATATTCTTCATCCTGAATCCTGCTGTAGCCAGAAGGTGGGCAGTTGCAATGTTTGCCGCGCCGGCACCAAACAGGACAACCTTGGCGTCCTCCCGTTTCTTCTGCACAACCTTCAGGGAATTAAGCAGTCCGGCGAGCGTGATGCAGGCAGTGCCGAGCTGGTCATCATGCCACACCGGAATAGAGAGCTCCTTCTGAAGTTCCTCAAGAACGAAGAAACATTTCGGCGACTCGATATCCTCAAGGTTATAAGCGCCAAAGGATGGTTCAAGGGCCCTTGCAACCTGCACGAACTCCTCTTTCTCCCTAACCCTTATCGGGATGGGGACAGCATTGACACCCCCCAGGAAATTGAAAATCATGGATTTTCCTTCCATAACGGGCAATGATGCCTCTGGGCCAACATTTCCAAGACCGAGAACTCTTGTACCATCCGTGACTATTGCAACGCTGTTCCATTTCCCGGTCAGGTTGAAAACATCCTCTACGTTACGGTTTACTGCCAGCGATACAGCCGCCACTCCGGGCGTATACCAGTAGGAGAAATCTTTCAGTGATGTGATTGGCACTCTGGGCATTATCCCAACCTTCCCCTTATAAAATTCAGAAAATTTTAAAGCAATGCGGTTGAGTTCATTCGTCCGCTCCTTGTCATCCATATCTATCGCTATATGGAATCGCATGTGTCTTAATAAATGGATGCAATTACACCTTAGGGAAATGGAGCTAAATAACGTGAAAGTGGAATGGCATAGTGTGCTGGAACCCGAGATACAGCACAACGAGAAACAGCATCCGAACCTTCCAGTCCGTGAAATGTACCGCTGGGTGATAGATGACCTGAACAGCAACAGGATGCGTTCCCGTGTCATAATGTCTGCTGACAAAGCTATAGGATATGCATTCCTCTATCCAGCAACGGGGTTCTCTGACAGGAACTTTGCATCGTTTGGTTTTCTTGATCCTGCCGCTGCCAACAGGGAACGCAGCATCCTCCTGCTGGACTGGGCAATAGCCGAATGCACTAAAGATGGAAGAAAGCTTCTCTTCAACGAACCTTTCAACGCTGGTAGCACATTCCATGAATGCATGGATGAGAGGGGGATACGTAAGCTTCACAGGGTGGAAATGGCCCTTTATCCGAAGCAATTCGGGGAGCAGAATAAGGATATTCCGAGCGTCTATTCAATCGTGCCATCCATGTCTGTGGATCCAGGAGCCTTGGTAAAAGCCCTTTATCTTGCATTCAGGGACGAGGATGAGTCGATCCTGATTAGCGACAACCCTGAAGAGAGGAAGAGGATGCAGGAAAACGCCCTTTCCGGAAAATTATTTGGGCCGGTTATACCGGAGGCGACATTTGCAGTATTGCATAATGGCATGATAGTCGCGGGCATCACCGTTGTGATCAACGAGGGCTCTCCTCTGATTTCGGATTTTTTTGTTATCCCGGATCACCAGAACCATGGCATCGGAACCTATCTCCTGCAGATCGCAATCAAAGCGCTTTCCAGATATCCAGAAATAAAGCTTTGGACGGATCAGAGATCAATTGCTCATGAGTTTTACATACACAGGGGATTCCGCGAAACCGGGAGATCGGAAACCATGTATTATCTCAGACCAGGAAAGCAGCAAGAACAATGAGCGAGAACGGAACCGTTAGGTTATCATCCAGCGGTGAAAGCGTCACAGATTCAACAATACTGCCTACCAAGGGAAACAGGAAGATATACCATGGTGAAAGGCCAGTCACAAATACTGCGAACAGAATCGATGACAGAAGCATTGCCAATAGACCGCCGAGGCTCTTCTTCCTGTTATACGGCAGCGATCTGAGTGGATATCTTATGCCTACAAGACTTGCCAGTGCATCTCCTATTATAACTGTAAAGACAATAACTGCAAGAAGAGGTCCATTTGTGATCAGCGACATTGCAAAAAGTGTTCCACCTGCAATCATTATCGGGCCTATTCCAAGCGT
>JAKACH010000060.1:0-2185 GCA_021821635.1 Thermoplasmata archaeon
GTGAGTACCGGCATTCATAAGTGTTGGAGAGTTTGGGACGAAGTCAAGATCGGTCATAAATTTCTCAAATTTCTCAACATAATTGTTGACCTCGGCGGTATAAGCTCCTGCATTTTCTATGAAAGATTCGAAAGTGCCGTTCACATATCCCTCTTTCCTGAGGTTTTCAAATGCTCTCTTGAGTGTATTGTTCTGCAGATCTCCGAGTGCAAGTTTGATCCCGTTCTGTGTAATACTTTTTAAGGATGAGTAAATATATTCAATTATACCCACATTGTAAGCAACACGGTGGAAAAGTTCCCTCGGTGTTTCAATCACATTGCCAACTTCATCCTTGAGAAGATACCTTGATTCCAGTACCTTAATTGCATTAAGGGATAGTTTCAGATCATCAGTTACACCAATGCGCATCTTCTCTTCCCTGACTATCCTGCGGCGTTCCCTGTAGAGAATGTAGGATTTGGCTACATCTGCAAAACTAATTCCATCCCTTGTGTATGACATCAACTCATTTTCAACCATATCCTGAACTTCTTCTACAGATGGAATATGGTCCATGGCGTCGATCCTAGTAACCACAAGGTCTGTAACACGCTCTGCATCAACCATGGTGCCCTTCTTTACAGAAAGCATCGCCTTGTATACTGCCATTGTAATTTTTTCCTTGTTGAAAGGAACCTGGGTTTTGTTCCTCTTAATTATGTAATCCTGCATTTTTTTCACCATTTGTCGGTATCCTATTGATCTTCTATTGTAAATAAAGACTTTCTATTACTAATTTTTGTGCTAATACCTAACCATATAAGTGACCAATTACATAATCAGATTTGTTATCAAATATAATAACTTTTAAGACGAACTAGAGATCAACTATCTACTTTAAATCATTGACTTTTGCTACAGTATTGATTCTATGACTTACCAAAACTATTGTGTTTGACAGTATTGCACTAGCTTCTAGAGTGGTTAAAGTGATGGTATTTGGAAACCAGCTTGCATTGAAATAACCTCCCCAGCTCAATATATTTAATATTCCAAGAATTGAAAGTATCAGATAAATAGAGCAGAGTACCCTCGTTGCTTTATCCATAATTTTCTTCAAACTTCTAATATGATGACTCCTATTAAGATTTTTATAGGATTGGCTAAAAGATACAATTGATAGGATTATTCTGAAGAATACCTGCAAGCATTGCACGGTTTATTGTTGCCTTAGTATTTGATTTGTATTAAACTAAGCCCAGCGTTTAATGCTTCAGAGATTGTAAATTGTGTCATTGGGCTTTCTGCGGAGTAATAATATTTAGGAAAATGAGATCAGCAGTAACTTTGAGAAAAAAAGTTTTGAATTCAGACAAAAGTGACAAAAGTTTAGTTGTATCAGATATTATCCAGTCGTGGACAATTCAAGCGAAAGACAACCACCCAGAGAAAGCAACATAAATAATATATATCTATTGCGAAGAAAAGTACTCCTTTACTATGTTATAGTTGCAACATTATTTGCAACAGTAGGGACTATAATGGGTTTGATAGAATTATTTGTCTTCTCAGGTTATATCAGCCAATTCCAGTTTGGTTTCTTTGATCATCCTTATCTTCAGATTTATGGGTTTCTCGTTCTCTTTGTGAGTGGAGTAGCTGTTGTACTGGTACCAACGTTTAGAGGTCATACGCCAGATACAGGATATGTTGATTATCTCTTCCTGCTTGTGATGGTCCTATTTCAGGTATTTATCATTGCTGCTATGCTTATCTCGAGCCTGGAGCGAATATTCATGTTTGGGGCCTTTGCTTTCGTTCTGGTTTATAGCATCAGGTATAATTTTCTTGTTTGGGAAGGAACAAATGTTGGAGCCCGTAAAATAGATCTGGGAGATTTCTTCCTTGTCCTCTCTGGCGTGGCACTTTTGCTTTCATCTATCATGTTCGTGAACAATTTCATCTTTTCTCCGCATATCTTCACGCTGCCGATGATCTACATCCTGCTGGTTGGGTTTGTCGGTTCCGTGATCATTGGGGTCATGATTAAGACCTCCCCTTCTTCTCCCTCAAAACTCAGGCATTCTTTGATCCAAATATCTATGATATTTGCTTTAATATCCGTCCTCGCCGACTTTTTCATTGCTATTTTTGGTCTGGTAAAGTTCGATTATATCGCCGGTATTCTTTTCCTTATAGAGGT
>JAKACH010000060.1:2285-5732 GCA_021821635.1 Thermoplasmata archaeon
GAGATCAGTTCATGCTTTCATGAAAATACCTAATGGAAAAAAACGTAATAATTAAAAAAGCTTAAAAAACCGATTTGCATTTCACACTGTCCACAATTAGTATGTGTGATTCATGAACACATATGACGACGTGAGACGTAAATTGGTTCTGCTATGGGCTCCGGAAAGAGCTGACGGCGAGTCACCGTACTGTGAAGTTCCGATCAGCAGCGAACCAAAAACTTCCCAGCGGGTCAGGGATTATGAGGGGTGATTAATCGCCGTTAACCTGGGGAAAATTCTCAAGAGGTATTTGCGTGGAATTCAGGGAGGGCAAAATTCAGAACCCAGATCTGGCCGAGGTGGTCGATACAGTCAAACGTTGTATCAAAACTTACGATATCGTTGTGACTCCTCTCGACTTGTACTTTTATTACTTCCCTGATGACAATCCTGACCTTCATGAGTGCTTTGAATCTATCCGCAAGGAACTAGTCCCAAAAGGCTACATTCCATTCCTTTCCGAGGAGACGGAGAGATTTATCGTAATCCGGCACAGGCCTGAAGAGAAATACAGGAGCAGCAAGGTAAACATTATTCTTTTCCTCCTGACCCTCGGCTCAACCATATATGTCGGCTCTCAGTTCTCCCTGAGCTTCATCAAGCCAGGACCTATGCAGGACGTGGACGCAATCATGTACGGTTTTGTCTTCTTTTCTGGGCCGCTGCTTCTAATACTTGGAATTCATGAAATAGGTCATTATGTTGTTGCCCGCAGGTATAGCGTTAAGGCATCTTTTCCATTTTTCATACCGGTCCCGATATCCATTGGAACGTTTGGTGCTTTCATTTCATTAAGAGATCCTATTCCAAACCGGAAAGCAATGGTGGAAATTGGTGCAGCCGGCCCTATATTCGGTTTCTTGGTAGCGCTTCCCCTTCTTTTTGTTGCAGACTACTTTCAGAGAGTATTCGTTCCAATATCGATGCCTGTGAATCCTCTTGTGGTTCAGTTTCCGCTTATCTATCATCTCTTTGGAATAATTCCAAGATCTCTGATCCCACCGGTGAGCGCCCCGATTTTCCCGATGGAACTTGCTGTCTGGGTTGGCATGTTCGCAACTGCCCTTAACCTCTTACCAATTAGCCAGCTTGATGGGGGACACGTATCCAGGGGCATGCTTGGCAGGAGATCATATATCGTGAGTTACATTTTTTTGGGCGCCATGCTGTATTTTGCTTTACAATATACAGGATGGATCATAATAGTCCTGCTTGCGGTGCTGATGGGTATTTCGCATCCACCGCCTTTGAATGATTACCAGAAGCTTTCCATTCGGGACTATGCAATCGGTGCCTGCGTTCTTGCAATGTTCATACTTACCTTTACTGTTACACCAATTATTTCTGGTTAATTCTGTTCCAGAGTGTTCCTTTTATATTGAGGATGATATTGCAACGAGTTGAGTATTCATGGGAGATCTAACCTTTCAAAAATTTGTCGAGTTTCTAACTGAAAGAAAAGACGAGATAATTTCCTCGATGATTATAGACCGCGGATCCGAAGCTTACAGTTTTTTCTCGACGCATTTCAGGCAGTATTACATTGAAACCCATGGAGGGGATAAATACACCAGATCAGTTGCGGCTGCTGACAGCAGTGAATTCGTAAGGGAACTTTACAATGGCAGGAAAATAATACTCTCACGAGGATATTCTATATTCGAAGCCTCTACATACAGCAGCTTTCTTTCTGAGGTAACATGGGTTTCAAGAGACGATCTCAGGCCGCTTACAACAATGATTATGGAAGACTGTGAGCACAGGTCCATGCTGGAACTGCTGGATCATGAAAAACCGGAAATGATATTGATAGACGGCTCTCTAACGGGTCGCCTCATGCATGGTAACAGGGAGTTCAGGGCGGATCGCATGGAAGGTTTCACACAGCAATATTATTCAGACCTTGAGGCTCTTTTACAGAAAGTTCGTGATTCCAGATCAATCATTGTGTTTCTAAGCAAGAGTTCAGAGTCACGTTCACTCGTGTCTGAAATAATTAAGAATTCCGATAAGCGCAAGGAGGAAAGATCCAACATGACAGGAATAGTTGATCATGTATTGATAAAATCTCTGGCCCGATCTCCCGGTTATTCAATTCCTGTTGAATTTCCATCCAGTAACCTGCTGACCAAGGGTTCAATTTGGACTTTTCACTTGCTTCCTGAGTTAAACGATCTTCCTTTAAAGATAGATTTCGTATCATCTTCGGAAAAGAGTTACGACAATGCCATGCTTGAGAGAATAGTTGACACGATTTTCTGGGCATACGCGGGACAGAAAGTTTACAATATCTGGCTGTCTAAGGTCGACAACATGGTCAAGTTCCGTTCGGAAGAGGTGGAAAAGATATACATGCGGCAGTTTGAGAAGACCATCGGAATACCCATGTACGAAACCAGGGGAGAGAGACGTGCAAGAATCAGGATCTGAGAAGCCCATAGGCTATACTGTTGGTGAAAATTCCTCGGACAGGTTCACCTTTGTTGTTGCAGATATTTCCGAGGTCTCAAAATGGGAATATGTCTTCGCCTCGATAGGGAGAAGAAAAGTCATAGGAAGAATTGAAAAAGTGGTTTCAAGGAGTGATCTCCTGAACCAGGATATGGATTTTGTTTCCGTAAAGAAATATGTCGAAACTGAACTGGCGGATCACGTTTTCCTCTGCCAGACCAAGAGCCTTGGGTCTGTTGAAGGAGATTCGCTTGTGCTGTCCAGAAAGATCATTCCTCCCGGATCCCCTGTGTGGCGAGCCTCCCAAGAACTCCTTGAAAGACACCTCAGCTACTCTGACGAGAGATCGCTGTATATCGGACACCTTGTAGACAGGAATGATGTGCGCTTAAGCGTTGACATCAATGGACTCAAGAGGCACCTTGCCATACTTGCCCAGACAGGTGCAGGAAAGAGCAATGCCGCGGCTGTGCTAATGGAAGAGCTCCTGAAGAAGGGCGCGTCCATAATAGTGCTTGATCCGCATGCTGATTATGCACTGATGCGCACCGGCAAGGGCGGCGCAAAATATGCATCCGATGTTATGATCTTCAGGACTCCCCTCAGCAATGGCAGGTACAGCTCCCAGACCGGCTCCATTTCATCGCTCTTCACGCTTAGGTTCCAGGACCTGGAGCCGGATGAGATTTCGGATATAATGGGGATAAAAGAGGAATGGAGCACACTGAGAAGAATCGTTGATGACATATCTAACAGCATGAAGCCGCCGAGGGATCTCGCTTCCTTCATCTCGGCTTACAAGGAGATAAAGAATGAGGATGCATCCAAGATTTCAGGGAGGATAAGGATACTTACAAAGATAAGCAGCATATTTTCTGACAGCACAACACCTATGGAAGAATACCTGGCTCCAGGACAGCTTTCAATTCTAGATCTCTCTGGGATGGATCAGGC
>JAKACH010000061.1 GCA_021821635.1 Thermoplasmata archaeon
ATATTTTTCTTTATCTGCGGAGAGCGCATCATCTTTCCCAGTGAAACATGAGCGGCAGGACCCAGATCCTGACTTATAGACAGGGGAACCACAGGCATATGTGCACCTTCGAAGATATGGAAAAGCGGCGACCATGCACCATGATCGAGTCCCCAGTTGCCAACCGGCATTATCCTTATGCCATGATCCTTTCCGAGATTCACTATCTGCCCTGCAAGTTCAGGATCTCCGGGCGGTTCGTACTTTACCTCGTAAAAAGGCCTGGAAAATCCATAGAAATCATAAATCTGCCTTAGTCTTGCCGCAGACACGATCCCAAAGGATCCGGATGTCTGGAAATGAGGCGTCATAATCACAGCGGCATCTATCTTGCCGGATATTTCCTTTCCGAACGATCTCAGTGCGGATATTGTCTCCACGTGATTCACGCCCAGATCACCTATCAGCGTCGGAGTGTTTGGAACAAAAGCGACTGCCTTAATCATTGTTACTCAATTTCAGGCGCTTAATAACTTTTCTTTTCGGTTTCAATATCGCTTCTTGATAGAAAAGGGAGCGTTTAGATCCTTATCATGCATGTAAGGAAAGAATTGGCAGACTACTGCAACCTTATGTGATATGCGTGTTTTGCATGTTATCAGCATCCATTAGAATAAGAAGAGGATGAAGGGCCTCCCTGAGTTTCGATCCCAGACCTGTCAGCTTATATGAAATCCGGCCGGATTCACTGATTTTTTTCACCAGCCCGTTTTCCTGAAGCTCCTTGAGCCTCCTTGATATTATCGTGGAGCTTGAAAAAGGGATGTCATTGAGTATCTCGTTGAAATTCTTCCTGTTGCCGCTGTTGCCTATGACACCTATGATCATGATGGTATATTTTTTCCCTATCAGTTCGAGGATGGCAAGCGATGGATCCACGCATACGAGGGAATTGCCATATTCAAGCATGCACGCCCTCTTCCTGTTGCTGATCCTCCTGTCTTCGTAGTTCCCTGTCATTGCCTCTGATTGGGCAAGGTAAAAAATAGTTTACGTTTCACTATTAATATAGTCCGGACATCCTATATTATGGATAAGAAGAATGTAAAGCTGAGAATATACGGAATGACATGCGATGACTGCGTTGCCACAGTAACAAGGGGACTGAAAGAACAGGACGGTGTCCTGGATGTCAAGGTATCCCTTAAGGAAGGAATGGGCGATGTCCTCCTCGACGGAGAAAAGGTAAAACCTGAAGATCTCCTGAAGAACAGGGTGTTCTCGAAGCCCTCACATTATAAGGCTACCATTGCCGATCAGTGAGATGGTGAAAAGTCTTGAATAATGAAATACAGAAATTCGATCTTGTAATACTTGGAAGAGGGGCGGCTGCCTTCTCTGCAGCAATCAAGGCTTCGGAACTGAGCGACGGCGGTATGTCGATCGCAATGCTCGGTACGGGACCTCTGGGAGGAACATGTGTAAACGTTGGATGCGTGCCGTCGAAGTACCTGCTCGAGGCATCGCATGCCGTCTTCAACCCTTCGCATCCCAGAATGCCAGGCATATTTGAAACTCCAGTCAAGCATGATTTCAGCCAGGTCATGAGGGGTCTCAGGTCATATGTTGCCCATGCAAGAGATGCAAAGTATGCCCAGGTTATTGAAAGTTACAGCAACGTGAAACTTTTCAACGGACTCGGGAAATTCGTTGACAGGAAGACTGTCATGATCGTCGATTCTGACGGGAAAGAATCCGCAACAGTCTCGGGATCTAACATACTGATAGCAACGGGATCAAGCCCAACGGCGCCCCCAATAGAGGGCCTGAACGATGCAGGCTTCCTGACCAGCGATACAATATGGAACCTGGAAGACCTGCCCGATTCCTTTGCAATAATAGGCGGAGGCGCGATAGGCCTTGAAATAGGACAGGCTTTACTGCACTTCGGTTCAAAAGTGACTATTATAGAGGCGCTTGATTCCCTTCTACCACAAACTGAGCCGGAGATCGGTTACGCCTTGAGGGCAAGGCTAGAGAAAGAGGGCATGAAATTTTACCTTAGGGCAAGGGTGAGCCGGGTCAGCAAATCTGCGAAGGGAAAGTCCATCCATATAATAACGCACAAGGGACAGGAGATAGTGGAAGCCGAGGAACTTATTGTTGCCACGGGAAGGAAGGCGAACACCGAATTCCTGAACCTTGCAGCAGCAGGAGTCGACACTGATCCGAGAGGACTGATCCTGACAGCAAACACCATGAAGACTTCTGCTCCAGGCATATACGCAGCTGGCGATTGCGTCTCAAAAAAGCTGTTCCTTGAGACCCTTGCAGCAAGGGAAGGGGTGGTGGCAATGAGCAACATGTTCGGGGATGATATGAAGATCGATTATGATTCTGCGACATGGGCCGTGTTCACGAATCCACAGATTGCAGGCGTCGGGATGACGGAGAACGAGTTCTCGAAGAAGAACGGATCATGCTCATGCAGGGTATTCTCCCTTGAGAACCTCACCAAGGCAAGCATAATAGGTGAAACGGAAGGCATAATAAAGATTACAGTCGATCCGAAGGATAACAGGATAGTTGGCATGCACATAATGGCACCCAATGCCACTGATATCATAACAGAAGGAGCATATGCCGTGAAGAACCGGTACACTATTGACGATGTCATAGCCACGAGCCACATATTCCCATCCTTCTCGGAAGGCATAAAGCTGGCGTCCCAGTCGTTCATCAGGGATATGTCAAAGATGGCTTGCTGCGTGGAATGATGGGAATGAAAGAGAAAGAAATAGTATCTAGACTACCCTTTGCCGAGACGGTGGATCTTCTGCGGAAGGCTGTTGAAGAGAATGGCCTGAAAGTTGTATCCGCTATAGACGCACAGCAGAACCTGAAGAAAATTGGCATCCAGTCAGGAGGAAACCAGATCCTGGAGGTCTTCAACCCTAGGCTTGCTGCGGAGGTCTTCAAGACGGATCTACGAGCAGGCATCGTACCACCAATCAGGATCTACATATTCGAGGATAAGGGCAGGACGCATGTGACTGCACAGAATGCTTCTGCCCTCTTTTCAGAATACAACGGACTGGAGGAGCTGGGCAAGAGGGTCGATGAAATGCTGCTGATAATATTGAAAGTGATCGAATAATTGGAAAAAGATTGCTTCCTCAATTGAAGTAAAAAAAATAGTAAAAATTTAAAAAATTAATAATAAAAAAATTAGACAAGTGAAATTAGCTCGTACACAACAGGGCTCCCGATGCCCGTTACCTCATCGTAACCAGGCCCAGCATAATAGTATCCATTGTATCCTACAGTTATGTCGTGGAACGTTGTATTATAATCAGCACTTGAGTATATTGAGTAAAGTATCTGATGCACATTTGTGCCATTGATTGCGGAAGCACCGTCTATGGACTGTATGTCGGCGAAAATGGCGGACCACTGGGGAGCAGACGCACTTGTACCGCCAACCTGTATCCATCCGGATAAACCTTCGTAAATGGTGGTATCATAAATCCACACGCCGGTATTTGGATTCGCATCGTACGACACATCTGGCGTAGCCCTCCCGGTCGAATTTATAGAGGCATTAGACTGATACGATGGTTCGGGGAAGTATGTGCTTATGCCTCCTCCGGAACTGTTCCAAGCATATTCATATCCGTACGACGCCCCTGTGGACGTAGGATTGTTAAGAACCAGTGAGGTTCCGCCCGCAGATACCACCGAGGGATCGGTTGACGGATAGTTCACTGTTATGGAACTCGTCCCATCATATGCGCCGCTATCTCCAGACGCTGCAACTGGGATAACTCCATGGGATGCGACATAGGAGAAGATGGATGAATACTGCGCCAGCTCAGCGGAAGTCAGGCCACTCTGTGCCTCTCCCCATGAGATGGATATGACATTCGCGTGGGTGGTGTTGTAGGCGTAGTTAACGGCATCATTGATCAGGTAGGTGTTGGAAGCACTTGGCGTCTCAATAAGGACTATCTTTGCGGCAGGTGCCATTGCATGGGCCCATTCAACATCGAGAGAAGTCTCGAGAGCCCAGCCGGAATTTCTGGAAACCTTTCCAAATGGCTGGACTATCTGCAGATTTATGGCAGGGAGACCAAATGCATTGTCAAACGTGTTAACATCGCTGCTTATGGTTGGGCTTCCATATGCGTCTATAATGGCAATGGTTTCGCCGCTTCCATAGCTTGATTTATACACACCATTACTTGTATACTGATAGGCGTCCCAGATCTGTATCGGAATGTATCCGGGATAAGTTGTGGGGGCAGATGAGCCTCCTCCACCTTTCTTATCATGGCCCACCATGAACATCGTCACACCATGTGCACTGGAAAGCGCCGGAGTCTGGTAGTTTCCGGATCCTACTGCAGGTATGACCATGCCTCCAAATGCGACTATCATTCCTAAAGTTATTAACAGGACTAGCTGTTTTCTAATCATTAAAAAGAGGATTTCCAAAAACCATCACCGAAAACCTTTTTCATGACCTCATGATCAATATACATGAATCTTTACCATACCGGATTATCTGAGCTCTACAAAGAGATTGAAGCACTTGGCGATCCCTTGACCGGCATATCGGATCGCATTGATTTCGAAAAGATAAGGCCAATATTGTCAGATCTATATGAGAATGACACAGAAAAGGGTGGAAGACCAAATTATGATCCCATCCTGATGGTGAAGATTCTTTTACTGCAGCAGTGGTATTCTCTCTCAGATCCGCAGATAGAGAGAGATATCAGGGACAGGATATCATTCATGAAGTTTCTCGGATATCCTGAGAAGTTGCCGGATCGCAACACAATATGGTATTTCCGTGAACGATTATCGAAAACAGGAAAGGATCGTATTGTTTTCAATGAAATACGAGATCAGATAATGGCCAAGAGAATCCGCATCAAGAAAGGTACCATGCAGGATGCATCATTCATCGAAGAGGATGAGGGAGAGCATGGAAAACCCAGGGGAGAAGATGCAAATACCCGAAGATCCAGGGATGGTGCATCAGCAACAAAGAATCATGAACATCACTTCGGCTACAAGGCACATACACTTGTCAATGAGATAAAGATAATTGAAAAATTATCGGTAACACCTGCCAATGTGCATGATTCCAAGATAGATCTGAGCATTCCGGGAATCATATGTTACCGGGACAAGGGATATTTCGGATCCGAATGCAGGGGTATCAATGGCACAATGGATCGATCCGTAAGGGATCATCCTCTGCCGGTTAAGAGTAAACGCAGGAATATCAGAATATCCAAGATCAGATCGGCGGTGGAACATCCCTATGCATTCTTCAAGAGGATGTTTCACTTTGGCCATGTAATGGTCACGACAGTGCAAAGAGTGAGAGTGAAGACATACTTCACTGCCATGTGCTACAACCTTGTAAGGGCGAGATTCCTTGACCGGACAGCGTAAGCTATCAACATTCAGGAAAAAAACAGTAAGAATGGGGATGAAATTGCCCCAATCAGAGTGAATTTGAAGCTATTTAGCCCAAATTTAACAATCATTCCGATGAATCGTTGAAAATTGGGTGGTTGTGGGAAAACCTCAAAAGTGTTATGTGATATCGTTTATATAAATATTCGTTCCAGCGGACTTTGCCTGATATCGAAGAGGTTAGGACGATACAGAAACTGTTGAAACCTTCCATGCAATCCTATTCAGCAGCCATTGGCA
>JAKACH010000062.1 GCA_021821635.1 Thermoplasmata archaeon
TGAAGACATCATTTCACATGGCACATGGGGACCGCGGTTGGAGGTTATCCTTGGTCCACTGCTTATGGAGTGCATGCGTGTTGTTCCTGGAATTACACTGAAACAATTTCAGTCCCTGCTCCTGGATCGCAAAGCCATGTCAAGAATCCTTGATAAATCTTCAAATACGGATCTAAAGGCATTTATCGGGACTCAGATGAAGGATACCAGGACCTGGCTGGACATGATATCAAGCACGATAAACAAGCTCATGCCAATGCTGGAAAACCAGGAACTCATGAGGATAATCTCAAACCCTGACAACCAGAAACTTGACATTGATGGTTCAATTGGAAGGAATAATTCGTTACTTATTATTGATCAATCTGCATCTGGCATCGGGCCATCAGGGTACAGGATAGCGTCTGTACTTGTCTTATCGAAAATATGGAACGCGCTGGTAAGATCTGGCCCCACAGAAAAGAGGACATATGTTATCATCGATGAGGCGCATTACTTTTCAGAGAAGCTGATAGAGACCCTTCTGTCCGAAGGTAGGAAATATGGTGTCGTATTGATTCTCTCCTATCAGTTCCTTTCACAGCTCACCAAGAGAGGGGTTGCATCGTTGCTCGGCAACATCAGAAACATGTTTGTATTTGCCTGTTCGAACGAGGATGCAGTCCTGATTGCCAGGAACATTGGCGATGAAAAGCGTGCAAAGATGCTGGCAGATATTCTCTCAGGCCAGTCCGGCCATTCAGCAACATTCTTCTCAACCTCATCCGGACATTTCATAGGACCGAAGACAATAATTCCTCCTAAAACAGATGCATCAATAATGGACGATGAAATCCATTCAAGAAAGGTAGAATCAATTCTGAAAAACGGCACAGTCATCTCAGATACTAAGTTTAGTGCAGAAAATACCATTTCAGATCATGAAAGGATAGTGCTTGAATTGAAGGAACTCATGAGCACTAAGGGTTTCGCCTGTTTAACTGGAGAAGCAAGAGGTCCAGTTATACCTGACCTGATCGCAGAAGCCGGCCTCAAAAGGATATATTTTGAGGTTGAGATATCTGATCTTGATAACACATTCAGGATTGCAAAAAAACTTATGGATTATGACAAAGAGCAACTCGTCTTCGTCACCAGAAAAGAGGATGTAAACAAGCTTATAAAACTGCTAGGGAGGATATTTAATATGACTGTTCAAGGCGGCATTTACGAGCGAGCCGGAAAACGCATTCTTAAAAACGACGTCCTATCTTCAATATTCCATGTTTATATCATGTCTGTAAACAAGGATGAGGTTCTTATACACAATGGATCTGATCTGGTCAAGTTTACCCAGAACCAGCTAAACCTTGATCCCTTCTTCATTCGAAGAGTGAAGAGCATGTCATATCCTGCACTGCGAATTTCAATACTAAGGGCATTGGCTGAAGGCAGAATAAACGATCTTTCATCCCTTGTCACTTCGGGTGGCAGAGGTTTTGATAAAGCTGAATTAAACAGATTTGCACAATCATTGGCTAAGGAGGGCAGGAAAGGCATCGATATCAATGCCATCCTGGGTATTTGAGCCCCACTATAGCATCTACCTGGAAAGGAGACATCGCTGCAGTAAATTTCATCTCCGTCCTTTAAGGCAAGAATATTCATTTTTTACATAATTTCACACACAATCGACAGAAAATCTTTAATAGTGGCTATTTAATAATAGTCTGATAAAAATGCAGGAATATGGAAAAGAAGATTTTTACAAGACTGCATATGGATTTGTAAAGAGGCACAGCGCGACTAATAACGCTTTCATAGATAGATTTGCGAAAGGAGATATATCGGAGTCCGAATTCCTGAGATTTTCGGTTGAATTCTTCCATTTTACAAGGGAGTGGGTCGCAATACTTTCCACGTTGCTGGTCAATACGCCAGACGAGTCTGATGCTGCCAACCTCACTACTATTCTTGTGTCGGAGCTTGGAGACAATGATCCAAAGAAAAGGCACGAACTGCTTTACAGGAAGTACCTGCGCAGCATTGGTCTAAGACCAGAGGATCTTGTCAAGAAGGAACAGTTGAAGACAACAAAAGCCTGGCTCGATGGAATGAGAAACTACTTTGCTGGAGATCATTTTGAGGCTCTGGGCGCAGAATTCGGCCTAGAAAACATGGCTATTCCTATGTGGGACAAGATACTTGCCGGATTCAACGTATATTTTAAGAAGAATCCAAAATATGCAAAGGCAGACATAGAATATTTCACTTTTCACAGGGAACTTGAAATTCATCATGAAGAGGCAATGGAAGATGTTCTGGGAACGCATAAGGACGATCTTGATGTCAGGGAAAAATTCATGACCGGAATAGATGGGATTCTTAAACTGGAAACAGATTTTTGGCTCGGTTTAGCCGATAAAAAGTAGGTATGTGATAAATAAAACATTCCTCACTGTTGGAAATCTGTTTCTTATTTTACATATTAATGAACCAATCATTTGGATTCTATGCTAGATATTCGTTTTGAAAGCAGCATATAACCTGGATTTTTGTAGACGGAAAAGTAATAAAAGATTGAATAATCACTGGTTTGATGAATAATAACTCATATGCAAATGTTGAAGCTGGTTCTGCCGATGTTTCTTATTGCGATCGTATTCAGGAAATAATCATTACAACCGCTGAGGGCAGGAAGGAAAGAATAGAACGTGGCATAGCATATGGGTTATGTGTCGAAGCCATCCGATCGGGCGTTCTTTTAAAGGATCTGGTCAAGAACAGGATCGAGCCCGAAACTGTAGATATTGAAATCAAAAGATGGTATTAAAAATTAAGTCCTTGTCACTTTGAATGATCTCCGCATGTGGTACTGCATTACCGCCAGATCTTTAAAATAATGCAGAAAAATTAGATTTCCCTTAATTAATTTTAAATATAGATAATGTTTTACCTAATTTCATGAATAGAAAGATAACAACAATCCTGACTATGCTGGTTGTTTTGATAATGACCGTGTCAGGCTTTCTTGTTTTGTGGAATACAAGTGCCCCGGCAAATGCTACAGCAACATCAGCTTCCGGGCATAGTTCATCGTTAGTATCGGGGAATGTACCGGGCGGCATTGTCACTGCAGTCGCATTAGCAGATGATTCTGCTGGAAATGTGTTCGTTCTGTGGAGCAATGGACAAGTATACGAGCACCCGAACCTTGCAGGATCCAACTGGGTATACCTCGGAAATTCCTCAGCATTCGGGAGTTACCACAATCAGAGTGCTACTCTCGGCAATGCTGTCGGGATAAGAGCATCGATTAACTGGCAGGCTCCAGATGGCGCCTCTACTGGACTAGTGATGGTACTCTTCTCGAACGGGTACGCTTCAATGCTGGAGTACGGTGTAAACCCGCATGTATGGCAACTTTCAAAATTACCTGGCGGAAACAGCTTTGTTGCCCTTTCTAATGATTTGAATTCATACACTTATTCGGGCGCCGGCAGCCAGGTATTCTATGCAACTGAAAACAATGGTATAACCTATGCTTATTCAGATGCCTTCTATTCCTGGGTCGAAACCATAAATACGACCGTGTCGCACAATATTGTTGCTACTTCAATGTGGCTCTGCAATGGTGGAAGCTCGATCGGTGATCTCAGGTACTTTGCAATAAGTCACAGTGGATATACCTACTTCTCCGGCTTGGGAAAAGACTATACCACCACGACAGCCTGGACAGCTCAAACACAAATTGCTGCCACCTCGCCTGATTTTGTTGGAATGACCATGACACCCAACCCTTACTCTGCCTATTACTATTATGCCATAGAAGGAGGGGCAAATTCGACAATTTACGCTTCTGGCGCCTTAAATGGAACAGGGGACAGCTTCAGTGCAATAGGCCCAACGAACACAACCACCACACAGGTTGCAATACAGAACAACTTTTTCGGGGTTTCGATAAGGGCAAATGAGCTGATACTGGAGAGCAATGGCCATATCGTCCAGTCAGATAATCTTGGCGTATCTTTCTCCAATTATTATTCTGTTCCTACCGCACCACCGCCAGTGCATCAGATAAATGTTATGCCATGGATTTGCCAGTTCTGCACCAGCGGTGTCAATAAAGCTCTGGCTCAATTGAATGCAACATACCATGACTACACTATGGTATCATACGAGTTCTTCCAGCTTCAGTCTGATCAAAAGATAACTGCATATTTTAATGGAGCCTACAATACAGCTGGAAACCCAAACAATATTACACCATATGTACAGAAACTTGGCCTTGGTGCAGTTCCTATGATAATAAGCGCCAGTGCGAGTGACATTTACAACTTCACCTCAAATCCCTCGGCTGTTTCTGCTGCCATTCAACAGATGACAACTCTAGCGCTAATCAATAATTATACCGGATACGACATAGACTGGGAGCCATCATCTGCTAATACTTCAACAGCAGCTTACTATACCAGCTTCCTTAACCAGTTTTCACTCCACTTGGACAAGTTTGGAAAGAGCCTTTTCGTGGAGGTAGCCAACTGGGACCCTACATTCTGGAATTACACGAACTTGGGTAATACAAATATAACCTCTGTCAATGTGATGGATTATTCTGGCCTTTATTCTGGCTCTGGCAGTTTCCTGGCTGATCTTCAGCAGGCTGTATCAGAGATACCTGCGGGCAAACTCTCAGTATCCCTTGAGAATCTGAATCCAAATAACAACGTAAACTTTACAGCACTTCAAATGGAGCAGAGGTTTGCTGCCCTTGAGCAATATGGAATAAAATTCCTTGGCTTATGGGTCCTACCAGTGACTGGTTCTCTTATTTCCCAGATACAGGACTTTGAATTGAATTACACTGCGACAACTTACATGAATACCTTCGCACCTGGAAGCGCTGGTCTTATGGTAACCAATAATGGGACAGGTAACGTGACATTCTCATACCAATCCGGTTCATACTTATGCGGGGCAGCTTATACTTCTACATACTTTGCTTCGGGTACATCCATTAGTGCAGTCAAATACACCTTCGTCGGTACGCATGCTGTTGCCTTATACGAACAGAACTCTACTGGCTGGCACTTTGTATCAAATCTAACTGCTGGCACAAACACATTAACTCTTCCAAGCTCTGCTCAGAACATTGAATTTGCATTTGGGAACTTCACTGGTACATCAGCCGCTTCATCCTACACATCTTATGTGAACTACACACTTACAAGCACAAAGATAGTTGATTATTCCTGGCTCCAGATATCCTACCAGTCTATGTATACGCTGAAGATTAACGGTTCGCCTGTTTCTCCTGCAGATGTTACCTCGTTTGGATCATGGAGCACCGCACTGGTTCCGATAATATCAGGTACCTATAATGTAACTGTAGAATACTTTGGATTTATTGGGTATTTCGACAATGTAACGGCAACCGCAGGAAATGTGTATGTGGTCTTCAGCCAGCTTGAGGCGCTTCCTGGTACTATACATGGATATATTTCCCCCGGTACTGCCACTGTGACG
>JAKACH010000063.1 GCA_021821635.1 Thermoplasmata archaeon
TGCGGGTGCCGGGATTTGGACCCGAGGCACGAGCTTGGCAAGCTCGCGTGTTACCAGGCTACACCACACCCGCTCAAGCTCGGTATCATATCAGCTTTAAAAAATTTCTTGAATTGGTCTTGTGTCAGCCATTTTATGATTAAAATAAACCAATAGATTAAATCTACATATATAGAAGGGTAAAACAAATTATAGTAAAACTCCAATTTATTGGGTTCAACTTCCAGGAATTTTTGTATATTTTAGAAGGATCAAAGTGCCTACATAACCCTTGTAAAAAGTCTTGAAATTCGGTGTCTGTGCAAACTATAATGGAAATTATATTTGACAAAAGATCTTATTATGTTTGTCTTGATGGGAGATTATGGCAGCCCTGTTTTTTAGTAAGTCAGACAACAAAAATCTTTTAATATAGGTTGATTTAAAGTGTTAAAATAGGTGAATGACTAGATGATTGTAGCTGAAGAGATGAACAAACATCCCGAAGTCAGGTTTGCAGCAGACTTCGAGATTAGTAAGAATGCACCTTTCAAAACGGTTGACGAGTTCGTCGCACAAATGGGGAACCTTATCAACCCAGATATGTTGATTATGAGGGTTACCGAGAGTCTTTGCCCTCTATGTGCCGATGAAGAGAAATTCGATCAAATGAGGATTCCCGCAATAGTTTATGAGAATTCTGGTGAAGTTAAGCTGATAAAGGAATGCCCCGAGCATGGAATTACAAGAGAAAAATACTGGGAAGACTACGATATGTACCAGGAAGCCAAGAAGTGGGCAGACAAGGGTATAAGGATTCTTAACCCCAATGTTGCAATGCTTGAAGAGAAGATTATTTGCCCTACCCACTGCGGTCTTTGTGTGAAGCACAAATCTCATACTGGCTTAGGAAACGTTGTAGTCACAAACCGCTGTGATCTATCATGCTGGTACTGTTTCTTCTATGCTAAGGAAAATGAACCAATCTACGAGCCGTCACAAGACCAGGTCAGGATGATGCTCAGAAGAATGAGGAACGAGAAACCCGTTGGAGCAAATGCTGTCCAGATAACTGGCGGGGAGCCAACTATCAGGGACGACATCATTGATGTAATAAAGATTGCAAGGGAGGAGGGATACGAGCACATCCAGCTTAACACGAACAGTGTGAGAGCTGCTTTTGATCCCGACTTCCCAAGAAAGGTCAGAGAGGCTGGTTCAAACGTAATATACACATCATTTGATGGCCCGACGCCAAGGTCAAACCCAAAGAACTTCTGGGAGGTTCCAGCAGCACTGGAGAACTACAAGAAGGCGCCGCTCGGCGTTGTTTTAGTTCCTACAGTAATCGGTGGAATAAATGATCACTATCTCGGAGATATAATTAAGTTCGGTCTTTCCAACATTGATGTGGTAAGGGCAGTTAACTTCCAGCCTGTCAGTCTGGTAGGCAGGATGCCTGACAGGATGAGAGAGAAGCAGAGGGTTACAATTCCTGGATGCATCAAGAAGATAGAACAGCAGACAGACGGCATGATAGGCAGGGAAGACTTCTTCACTGTTCCATCAACAACAAAAGTTTCAAACTTCGTTGAAGCCCTTAAAGGCAAAGACATGTACAAGCTTTCAATTCACTTTGCCTGCGGAATGGGTACCTACATCTTCAAGGAAGGCGACAAGGTCACTCCGATTACGAGATTCATAGATGTCAGAGGAATGTTCGAGTATATGGGAGAGCTTGGCGATGAGATGAAGGGATCCAGCTTCAAGAGACTCAAGAGGGTCGAATCCGTGTCCAAGCTGCTCCTGAATCTGGGCAAGTTCGTCGATTATGAGAAGGCACCCAAGGACTTCAAGCTGAAGGATATGGTCTACAATGCATTCACAGATGGTGACTACCATGGTCTCAAGGCATTCCACTACAAGTCTATGTTTGTCGGATTCATGCACTTCATGGATCCATACACATATGATGTGGACAGGGTCGAGAGATGCGACATACACTATGCTATGCCTGACGGAAGAGTCGTGCCGTTCTGTGCCTTCAATGTCATACCCGAACTTTACAGGGACGCAACTCAGAGGAAATACTCTATACCTGCCAAACTTTACGAAGAGAGGACAGGCAAGGTACTCAAGAGAGAGAAGTACTTCAGGGACTATACCATGGAAGAGAAGCGCAAAATCCTGAAGTTCTATGAAGACAGCATTGGAAGAAAGCTCAGGGAAGACGAAATAGGCTTGAACCTTGAAGAAGCAATCCCAGTGATCTCGTCCTCAAGGCCAGAGTAATCCCTCAATTTTTTATTTTTTTTGATTAAATATAAAATTCTGGATAATACCGCTGATATCCTTGTCCGTGTATATGGCGAGGATTCATCAATAATTCTTTCTAATTCCATTTATGCTGTAGCTTCCCTTATTCACAGGAAGCGGCTGAAAGAGAATATTGAACATACTGAAAGAATAAAGGCAGAAATTACACCATACGTTGTCGTTGACATGATGAACTTTGTAATTTCTGAGTTCGAGACGAACAGGACGCTCTATTTCTCTTGCGAGTTGCAGGATTCAGTCGTGAAATTAAAGGGGCACAGGTTCGCGCGGAGTATCAAGCCAAGCAATAGCGTCAAGGCAGCCACCTACCATAATCTCCCGGCTCACTTAGTCCAAGGACATCTGGATATAACACTTGATATCTGAATGTTTTTTGAATTCTGGGATATCCGATCTTGTGTCTTTGACATCTGGCTTTCTCCTGAAAAGTAAAATAAGGCTCTTTTATATCTGCAGCCGACATGGATTCATACGTACCAGAAAAAATATTCTTTACACGCGGAATCGGCAGGGCGGAGAGTCAGCTCCAGTCCTTTGAAGAGGCCCTGAGGGATGCGGGAATAGCGCCTTATAATCTCATAAGCGTGAGTTCGATTTTTCCACCTAACGCAGCACTCATCTCAAGGGAGGAGGGTTCATCCCTCTTGAAACCTGGCCAGATTTTGTTCACTGTTCTAGCTAGGAATTCTTCCAATGAACTCAACAGGATGTTATCAGCAGCCATAGGCTACGCTCTTCCCAAGGACAGGAATAAGTGGGGTTACCTGAGTGAGCATCACAGCTTTGGCGAGACTGAGAAAGTGGCAGGCTTTTTTGCTGAAAAACTTGCAGCGGAAATGCTCGCGAGCACCATGGGCGAGAAGGATAACCTTGTTTGGGACGAAGAGAAGACCGAATATGTTTTGAAGGACAAAATTCTCACAACAAGGAATATATGCTCTACCGGTGTAGTGCTTAACCAGAATGAGTGGACTACGGTTGTTGCAGCCGCAGTTTTAATAATGCATTAGTGGAAGCAATGACTGGCGATATTGAGAGGAAGTGGCAGGATCGGTGGAAGAAGGACGGTATATTCGAGCCTGCAGTGGACGAAAGCAGGAAGAAATTCCTGATTACGGTTCCATGGCCCTATACCAGCGGTTCGCTGCATGTGGGTCATGGCAGAACTTACACTCTTGGTGATATAATCGCCAGATACAAGAGGCTTTGCGGCTACAATGTCCTCTTCCCTATGGGGTTTCACCAGTCTGGAACTCCTGTCCTTTCTATTGCCCAGAAAATCCTGAGAAATGATAAATCCACTATTTCGCTGTATACGGAATACCTGCAGCAATATGGTGAGAAAGATATACCTGGAAGACTCAAATCTTTCACCGATCCATCCGCAATAGCCGACTATTTTTCAAACGCCATAATAAATGATTTTACTCTGCTCGGTTTTTCAATAGACTGGTCGAGGCGCTTCACATCAGCTGAACCGATGTATCAGGGTTTTGTTAGCTGGCAATTCAAGAAACTCAACTCCATGGGATTCCTTACAAGAGGAGACTACCCCCTTCTATATAGCGTCGATGACCAGAATCCCGTAGGAGAAGATGATATCAAGGATGGCGACACTGACAAGGTAACTATAGAGGAATTCACCGCTGTTAAATTCAGGGGCAGGAATTTCTCCATGGTCGCTGCTTCCTTGCGTCCGGAGACAATATATGGAATAACAAACCTCTGGGTTTCACCACATGGAAAATACTATCTAGTTTCTCAGGGAACGGAAAAAATGGTGGTCTCAGAGAAGTGCCTGACCAAGCTTAAACTCCAGGGAAAGGAATTCAACCAGACTCGCGAAATAACCTTACCTGAAATAATGAAAGAGGAATTTGAGGTCCCTATCACCGGAAAGAAGGTAAAAGTACTGCAAGCAGACTTCGTTGATCCTGATAATGCATCTGGTGTGGTATATTCGGTCCCAGCTCATTCCATAATGGATTATATTGCACTCAAAGTTTCCGGTGAGTTCTCATTCCCAGACAAGATAATTGAAATGCCACCTTCAAGCGAAAGCACAGTCGAGAAGTTAGTTTCAAAATTTGGCATAAGGTCACCGTCGGATTCAGATCGAATAGCTGATGCGACTCAGCTCCTCTATAGGGATGAGTTCTACTCTGGTATAATGAACGGCCTGACACCGCTTGCTGGAAAAACAGTACAGGAGGCAAGATCTCTTGTAAGGGAACAACTCATAGACCAAGGTCTTGGGTTCATCTTATATGAAACATCAAGAAAAGCCGAAACAAGATCTGGTTCGGAGGTACTTGTTGCTGTTGTTAGGAACCAGTGGTTTATTGACTATTCCAGACAGGACTGGAAGGAAGCCTCTCATCAGTTGATTGACAGCATGTCCTTCTATCCAGAATACCTTAAGAGAATCTTTCATGATTCGATTGACTGGCTGAGGCAGAGACCCTGCGCAAGAAAACGGGGGCTCGGCACAAGACTGCCCATGGACCCGGACTGGGTGATCGAGTCATTATCTGATTCAACCATTTATCCAGCGGTATATACGAATGCTTCACAGCTAAGATCCATCTATGAAGACAAAGGTTCGCTCGAATTTGATCTGGTGGATTCTATATTCAGCGGCACTCCCTATAAGATAGAGGAGAGGTTATACAAGAGCGTCACTGAAGCTAAGAGACAGTGGAACTACTGGTATGGGGTGGATCTGCGTCTCACGACTTCGCCACATATATCAAACCATCTCTCTTTCTATATAATGAATCACGCTGCCCTCTTCGCAGGGACGAAGCTTCCGCGGGCAATATCAATTTCCGGAACAGTTACTTCCAAGGGAGCAAAGATTGGGAAAAGCAAGGGAAACGTTGTCTCTCTTCTTAATGTAGTGCAGCGGTATTCTGCAGACATTTACAGGCTCTTTGTTGCCGTGGGTGCAGACATATCCACCGATCTCGACTGGAATGAAGATGATGTCGGTGTACACTCAAAGAAGATAGATCAGTTCATACAGTTAATGGAATCTTTCTCACCTGCTGAAGGAGATCTTAACTATATCGAGGAGTGGTTCGTATCGTCATTTTTCTCCAGGTT
>JAKACH010000064.1 GCA_021821635.1 Thermoplasmata archaeon
GGTGAACAATTCAGCCTGACGAAGGATGAAAAAGACTATTCCCAAATATCTGAGGTGGAAAGGA
The DNA here is from genome assembly GCA_021821635.1 of Thermoplasmata archaeon. Taxonomy (GTDB): domain Archaea; phylum Thermoplasmatota; class Thermoplasmata; order Thermoplasmatales; family Thermoplasmataceae; genus UBA582. Next base: position 65 of record JAKACH010000064.1, read on the forward strand.
AAACTGTAGAGAGGGGGGTTGCTTCTCTCGTCTTTCTTGAAAGTGAGCTTCTAGATAATTATTACATCATCGTACCTTATTTCACGGCACCCGAGTGCACCCTTGTTGCTTCTGCCATGATTGCGCAGACAGCCAACCACGCAAATGCACTTTCAAATGTCGTAAGAGGAGTTGTTGCGCAACAGGAACGAGACCCGTTGTACAACTCATGGAGAACAATTGAGAATATGCGGGAAAGAAACAAGTTAATCAATAATAAATTCCTGGAGTTTACAAATAAACCCCTTGTGATAAATTTCCTGGACGATCTTGTTATAAGTATATTCATCCAGGTCGTAATGATCCCTTCTGAACTTAGCCTTATTTACTCACTTACAAGAAGAGGCAGGATGCCCGGAACATTTGAGATTTTGAGGCGGATCCAGCGTGACCTCGATGTCCATTCTAAGATGTTGACTTCTATTTATCTGAAACTTATCGAGGAAAACCCACCTTTAAATTCCACTGAGCTTAAAGATCACATTTATAAATTGGCAAGAGACCTCACAAATCTTGAAACTGATTTCACCCAGTTTCTCACAGAAGGAATGATACCGGGGTTGAACAATCTCATGATCGCTAAATTTACCCAAGCGCAGACAAACAAGGTACTGAAGATGCTCTCCATGGACCCGCTGTTTCCGGGGGTTGGAGGCCAACCTATTCCATGGTTTGAGAGCTATTCTGAGATAAGAACCCGGTGAAATTCATCAATGTCTGAACCATGTATTCAAACATGGTCATAGTATTTAACCATGACTGGTAACATATTGGGTTTAGAAAAATAACTTATATAATTTAACATTGAAAACGTTACAAACATTTGCTGTATACTCCGGGCTTTGCTCCGCTATACATGCGATTGGAGGTTGGAATTTGATTGGAATTTATAATGAAGCCTACTAAAGTAATAAACCGAGAAGGGAAAGAAGTGCCAATCGATGTTACAAAGATCCGATCTGTTATTGAGAAAGCCTGCCAGGGGCTAAGAGTAGATCCAATGGAACTTGAACTCGATGCACAGATACATTTCACAGACAGGATCTCAACTAAAACAATACAGGAAACGTTGATCAGGGTTGCCAACGAGAAGGTAAAGATGTCAGAGCCTGACTGGACTTTTGTTGCTTCCAGGCTCTTACTGCATCATCTTTACAAGGAATCAGCACTTCAGAGAGGTGAGCCTTACGGCAACTTCAGGACCCTGATAACACGGTTAGTCTCCGATGGCAGGTATGACGCCACGGTTCTTTCTGAATATTCCAAAGAGGACTTTGAAATGTTTGGAAAAGCTCTCAGGCCCGAGAGGGACTTGCTCCTTAGTTATCCTGGGCTGAAGCATCTTGTCGATCGCTACGCGATACAATCAAAAGACGGTAAATGGTTCGAATTACCCCAGGATGTTTTCATGGGTGTATCGATATACCTTGCTCTTGCTGAACAGAAGAAGGACAGAGTTTATTGGGCGCTGAAATTTTATGAAGTCTTGTCAAACCTCTATATAACAATGGCAACACCCACGCTGGCCCAGGCACGACGACCAAAGGGACAGCTCAGCTCCTGCTTCATCGATACTCCTGGTGACTCGATTTCCGGCATATTTGACGGATTGACTGCATTCGCGCAGATATCCCAGAATGGGGGCGGGATGGGTGTCTATTTAGGTCATATCAGGGGACTCGGAAGTTCGATCAGGGACTACGCTGGAGTAGGAAGCGGTGTAATTCCGTGGGTCAGACTTTACAATGATACTGCAGTATCGGTGAACCAACTTGGACAGAGAGCGGGTGCAGCCAGTATATGGCTCGACATCTGGCACACTGATATTATTGACTTCCTGGATCTAAAAACCAATAATGGAGACGAAAGACGTAAAGCACATGATATTTTCCCTGGAATATGTGTACCTGATCTGTTTTACAAAAGACTTGAGAAAGGAGAGAGCTGGTACTTATTCGATCCGCATGAAGTTAAGATAAGAAAAGGATGGGCACTCGAGGATTCCTGGGGAGAGGAATTCGAGAAGAGATACATGGAATGCGTTGCTGATCCAGCAGTACCGAAGAAAGAGATCAGCTCGCTTGAGCTGATGGGGTTGATTCTGAAAAGCCTGTATGAGACTGGCGGTCCTTTCTTCTTCAACCGCGATACTGTGAACAGGCTCAACCCTAACAAACATGCAGGTATGATCTATTCATCTAACCTGTGCACGGAGATAACGCAGAACCAATCATCCACTGTGCGCGTACATGAATCAAGCGAGGCCGACTCGATAACAATGCAGTACAAACCAGGAGATATGGTTGTATGTAACCTGTCTTCTATCAACCTTGGCAGATCCAACACCCCTGAACTCCTATCCGAAGTCATTCCTGTTCAGGTAAGGATGCTTGACAACGTCATAACACTGAACAATTTACCTGTCCCGCAGGCAACACTGACAAACATGAAATACAGGGCGATCGGGGTCGGCGTATCCGGATACCACCAGCTTCTGGTCCAGAACGGCATAGACTGGGAGTCAGATGAACATGTGACGTTCGCAGACAGGCTGTTTGAGCATATCAATTACGTTGCTATCAAGGCAAGCAGTGATCTTGCCGTGGAGAGGGGATCATACCCACTTTTCAGGGGGAGTGATTGGGAATCCGGTGAATATTTCAGGCTCAGGGACTACAAGGATTCAAAGTGGCAGGAGCTTGCGGAGAAGGTCAAAATTTCAGGGATGAGGAATGGCTACCTTATGGCCATTGCCCCAACTGGAAGTACAAGTGTAATTGCCGGTTCTACCGCGAGCGTGGATCCAATATTCAAGCCTGTTTTCACGGAAGAGAAGAAAAGTTTTCTTATAAAGAGGGTTGCACCTGAGCTCACGCCAGAAAATGCCCGATTATATAAGGAGGCACATTCCATAGACCAGTCCTGGAGCATCAAGGCGGCTGCAGCAAGGCAAAGGCACCTGGATCAGTCGCAGTCTCTCAACCTGTACGCAACCCAGGATCTTGATGAGGGTAAATTCATGAATCTGTACTATGATGCATGGAAGATGGGTGTAAAGACCCTTTACTATTTCCGGAACTATACAAAGGATGAAGAAGAGGTTAAAGAGGAAGCATGTGAATCATGCCAGGCCTGAGGTGACATGTAATGCAGAAAAAATTGTTATTCAACCCTGATGGAACCAGGGATTTAAAGTACCAGAGACTGGTAGGCGGCAAGTCGACCAACCTTATTGAATTCGCAAACGTGAAATATGACTGGGCTGAGCAGCTTTATAGAAAGATGCGCCAGTTTTTCTGGATCCCAGACGAAGTGCCGCTTGGAGATGACAAGAGGCAGTATCCAAAGCTCACCGAGGCGGAGCAGACCGCTTACAAGAAAACACTCGCCTTCCTGATATTCCTGGACAGCATTCAGGTCGATAACCTTGGAGCCCTTGCTCTTTACATAACGGCGCCTGAAGTGGTCGCATGTCTCAAGACCCAGGCATTCTTCGAGACAATACATGCACAAAGTTACGATTACCTGCTGACTTCGGTTGTGGATTCAATAACGCGTGACGAAGTGTATACGATGTGGAAGGACGATGCGAACCTTCTCACGAGGAACAAGTTCATTACGGATCAGTATCAGGAGTTTATTGAAAATCCCAATGAACGGGCCTTCCTGAGATCCTGCATGGCAGACTACCTGCTGGAAGGGATTTATTTCTACAGTGGGTTTGCCTTCTTCTACGCGTTGGGCAGGCAGGACAAGATGGGCGGAACAGTGAGTCTTATACGCCTTATACAGAGGGATGAGAATACGCATCTTGCACTCTTCACACACATACTGCGAACTCTGGCGGATGAGAACTCAGAGTGGTTCACGAACGATATGAAGCAGGAATTGACCTCAATGCTTATGACGGCAGTGGAGCATGAAATATCCTGGGGAAAATACGTCACAAGAAACCAGATACTTGGGCTATCGGATAACATAATTGAGAATTACATCAAGTATCTGGGAAACATGAGAGCCGAATCGATTGGATTGGAGCCGCCATACGAAAAGATCAAGCATCCTATGCCCTGGGTCGACAGTTTTGCGGCAATGAATTCAACCAAGACAGATTTCTTTGAGAGAAGGGTAACTAACTACCAGAAATTTGGCGGTTCTATGAATTTTGATAAGCTTAAGCCTCCTGGTTCTAGCTGATTATATATTTAAGAAAATTCGTCTTTTACCCCAAGTATTTTTGCCTTAAGAGTTCTCAGTGAGAAGAGAAGTATGATAGCACCAAGGAAAGATATCAGGAAAAGTAGAACCGCTCCGATTTTAACTGGACCGTAATTGAACCTGGCTCCTAGTTTGTAGACAGTGAGGCAGGCCATTATATAACCTACCAACCCGATCAGACCGCCAAGTATCACCAGGGCCAGGCCACCTATCAACGTAAGATAATGCCCAGAGAGATAGGTCAGGCTGAATTGCGTTGCGGAATAAGAGTTCAGAAAACCCAGGGTGACAATTGCTCCGGGTATTAGAAGAACCAATCCAACAAATAGGATGTAGGTCGCGGTTACTCCTGTCCTGTACTCGGAATCGATTATCCTCATCATTGAGAAGCCGTGATTCATTATTATGAAACTGACTATTGATATGACAATCATACCGATCAGGGTGTATTCCAGCATCGGCATCTGACTGGCAATTTTTGGGCCGTCAATAGTGACGGTGGTTGGATTATAATATGGCTGGAATGTATTAAAAAGAAGATTGACCTGAAAAGGTGATGCAACGATATATAGAATCTCCTCTATGATAATGAGCGGCATAGCGTACCTGATGAAGTCCATCCCTCGTGTGAAGATGCCTCTTCTGTCTATCCTTATCCTGGATTCTGCAGTAACCGAGCGAGGTAGAATGGCGGCGCAAATAACGCAGTTCTCCAGTACGTCCTCGTTAATTGCTCCACATCTCTTGCACTCTCTGACCATTAGCTTTGTAGAATGCATTAACAATATATAATTATCATGATGAAAAAGGAATGATGGTGTTTCAAAAGATTTGTGTCCTTTTATGGGAGTATTTGCCAGATATATATGTTATAAGATATATCACATCCCAGATTTGGAGAAAGCTCGCAAAATTAAATACGATTTTAAAATTACCGGGAGAGAGCAGGGGTTGTCGAGATTGGTCAAAGGCGCCAGATTGAGGGTCTGGTTCCGTAGGGATACGTGGGTTCAAATCCCATCCCCTGCATTTCA
>JAKACH010000017.1 GCA_021821635.1 Thermoplasmata archaeon
GAGGATGTTGAAAAACTGGTAAGCACTGTTGAACAGCAGCCCGATCTACCCGGGAGAAAGAGGATAATCAGACAGTGGATGACAGATCATGCTCTCTTTGCCACCAGGGATATGATAATGAACGCGTTCGACTTCAAATATGGGCAGGAGGATCTCGCACAGGAAGTTTTCTTCATCGCAAGCACAGAGAAGGTGAAGACAGATATAGAAGAAGCCAGAACCGTCAAGAGTGCATTCGATTTTCATTCGCGGATAAGCAAGCTGACGGTTGAACTCGCACGAGCGATGGCAGATAAGGATACTGAACTTGCTAAAGACCTGCAGACAGATCTCAATAACACTGAAGGCAGATTAAAGTCACTGGGCTCATTCGAGAAGATACAGAAATCAGTCCTCAGCGGCAGCAAACATGCATTCATACGCGAGATTGCACTGAAATACGCCAGGAATCTCCTCCGAGATTTTGGAGTTGTAGATACTGACTCTCTGCTTGCGTCATATCCACATGATCTCGGAAACGTCCTGAAACAGAAGATAGCACTTGCGCTTGCATTTTCAATAAAACCAAAAATAATGATCCTTGATGAGCCCACTGGCAGCTTTGATGTTAACACAAAACTGAAGATCCTGTCATCCATAAAGGAGGAGCACAGGTCAAGGAATGACCTGAGCATTCTCATTTTCTCCAAGGATCTCACTGTTCTTTCAGCAATTTCAGACAGGGTACTCGTTATGTATTCAGGTAATGTGATCGAAGAATCGACGATGAACGTCTTAATTCATGACTCAAAGCATCCATTCACCAGTGGAGTCATTAATACCTTTGAGGCTGCTGAAAGAGTCTCTGATAAAACCGTCAAGCTTGAATATACACCAGGCTTCGCACCTGATTTCGTAAACCCACCGAAAGGCTGCAGATTCAACCCCAGATGCAAATTCAGGATGGACATGTGCTCAATCCGAAAGCCTCTCCTGTCCAGCATCTCCGAAGGTCACAAGGTTGCATGCTTTCTTTACTCTGAAGCAGTGGAGGAAGAAAGATGACAGAAGTAGACGAGACCACTCTTGTATTTGTGGCGCATCTGGATCTGGAGCTTGAAAAACTCACAGGCAGGTCAGGTGACAGGACAAAGGTTCTGGATGATATCTCGCTGCAACTACTTGAAGGGGAAACCCTTGGAATCATTGGTGAATCTGGAAGCGGAAAGTCGGTCCTGCTTAAGGCCATAGCGGGGCTTGTTCCGGTCAATTCAGGGGCTGTTTACTTTGAAACGCCACCGGAATATATGTACAGGGTTGTAAAACTTGAAAGAGAATACGTTCAGGGGGTTAGCGCAGGCCAGGGATCTGTTCTGCAGGCAGCTGGAAACATTAGTCCAGACCTGAGCGAACTCAGGAAAAGGTTCTCTCTTATTGGCAAACCCATGAGGAAAACAAGAAAGTCAAGGAAAGAGATCTACTTTGTATTCCAGGGATCGCGTACGGCTATAGATCCGAAGAAGACTGTGTGGGATACCATTGCCGAATCATTCAAGAGAGGAACCGATCTGAACAGGTCTGAAATCGACAACAGGATTAAGGAAGTCGCAGATGCAGCGGGGCTGAGAGAATCTGACCTTCAGAAATATCCAAATGACATGAACGTTGAAGAATTGCAGATTGTAAACATCGCTAGAGCACTTGCAGTGGAACCTAAACTTGCGATAATGGATGAGCCCACCTCTGATATGGATATTTCTGCCAAGGCCCAGATCCTTAACACCCTCAGGGATTATCAGTATTCAAGGGGCATGTCATACATTGTGGCATCTAACGACCTGAATGTTATAAGGGTTCTCTCTGACAGGGTTGCTGTGATGTACCTTGGAAAGATTGTAGAATATTCAACACTTTCCAACATATACTCTGGAATGCTGCACCCATACACAAAAATGCTGATTTCAAATTCAATTACACTAGAAAACGGTAAAGGCCTAATCGACGGACAGATCGGTGATCGATCCCCGGTTATACCAAGCATTCCTGCCGGTTGCGCATTTCACACGCGCTGCCCGGTTGCATTCAAGAACTGCGGATGGACTGCAGAGGAAATAGCACCGCTCATAAGAGAGATCATGATCCTGAACAAGAACACAGATCTTAGCAATTTCCCCCCATATCATGAAATCGTTCCGGATCCAGAGACAAATTCCCTAAAAATCACCTTCGAAGGAGGAACCCACATATCATACGAGTTTGTAGGGGAACTTAACAGGTTGATTGAGGCGAGGGTCCTTCTTGAGGGAGGAATACCACTGCAGGCAGTTGAGTCTGTAGCAGTGTCACCCGGAGGCGATTTTGTCACCATCCAGTTGCTGAAACCAAGGGTGCCGAGACTTATGGAGGTCAAGCCAGATCATTTTGCATCATGCTTCCAGTATGGCGGACTCGAGGACTCTCAGGAAAAAGAGCCAGGGGAACCACAGGCAAAGACTGCTGAAGAAGGAGTCTAGACAATCTGCAGGTCAGGTCTATCCAGAATGCCCATCCTGGCACCTCTTTCAAAATATTTTTCAATTGCTGATTTTCCCTGCGAACCGAAATCTCTGGTTAGCTTGTTGACGTACATTTTCACAAACTTGCGTTCAAGTTCAATGTCGCTATATCTTGCGTATTTCATTGAATAGGCGAGCGCATCATCTTCATGTTCATTCCCGTAGTCTATTGATCGACGGAAATCATCCATGAATCCATGTATGCCCTCTTCACCTACGCTCCTGGAAATTGCATTGAATCCAAGAGGCACAGGCAATCCGGGGGCATACTCCGACCACTCCTTAAAGAGATCTGCTACCTTGACAAGGCCTTTATTCTGGTATGTCAGCTGCTCATCATGTATGATTATTCCCGCGTCGACCTTGCCAGAAAGGACGGCAGATACTATCTGATCGAACCTCATCACAACCATTTTCCTGGGCTCCGGCATGAACATCCTGTAAAGGTTATGCGAAGACGTTAGTTCGCCGGGCGAGCCGACGACTGCGGTAGCCAGGTCAATCTGTTTCTTGGCCACGACTATGGGGCCGTAGCTTATTCCAAAACTTGCGCCGGCAGATGTAAGGTAATATTTGTCCGAAACCCTGGCATAAGCAGGGGCTGACATTGCAGTAACGTCATATTTTCCTGAAAGAGAATCCTGGTTCAGTGCTTCTATGTCTTTTATGATTTGGTCATACATGTAATGGGTCTTTATTTTTCCCTCAAACATGCCATAAAACATGAAAGAATCATCTGGATCTGGTGTATGAGCTACTTCCATGGCTGGATATTACACCATCACATACAAATCTTCCCAGCCTTCATAAAAACACTATGAAAAAATTCTTTCCCTCATTCAGGTATATGATGAATGCCAGTCTCGGCGAAAATTGATACGTTCTTTAGGAAAGGCTAACATCACTTCGTAGCAGGCATCTCCCACTTACCGCCAGATGAGACCACTTTTCCGGACTTCGCAAAGTTCTGCAGGAGTTCGCCCAGATACCTTTGATCGAGGTCAAGACCGAAGTTTTCCTTAAGCGCATCAGAAAGATCCCTTTCATGCATAGGTGCGTGAAGTACTTTCCCCGTCAGGTTAAGAACATCCTCGTAAACATTCCAAGGAAAGATAAACCAGGTCCACTCCTTTGCAGAAACACTGGCTGCAAAATAATCTGGGATATAGGTCGAATGCTCAATATGCAGCATTGTTGATGTCTTGAGTGAAGCAGGCTCGAATTTCCTAATTGTATCCACCGCAAGCTTCATGCTGCTTCCCGTATCCGTAATATCATCAACTATGAGGACATTCTTTCCACGTATTGGAAGGGAGGCATCTGCAGTGATTTTAGCCTCCCCATCTTTAGAAGCAGTGATTCCCCAATGCTCCGTCTTGACAGAAAAGAGATCCTTGATCCAAAGGTAATCAGATAACAGGCGAGCAGGAACCAAGCCACCTCTGGAAAGCCCGATTATTGCATCTGGGAGGTAGCTTCCTACTATGTGTGATCTCAGCTTAAGGCACCAGTCCACTATTTCATTCCACGTCACAAGTCTTGCTTGGAACTGCATCTGGCAGTGAATTACTTTATGCTTATTATCATATTGCAGAGCGGATCGGAACCACATTCTGTCTTGTCTGTCACTTCTGAAGCTTAAGATGAGAATCTCCCTCAAGTTTGACAGATATTTTAGCATCAGCAACAACCGCATCCTCTTTCGTAACGATAACCGGGTTCAGATCCATCGATAATATGTCCTGCTTTGCCTCAACCGTAATGTTGCTTATGGAAACCAGGAGCTCTTTAAGGGCATTACAGTTGACCTGTATTCCACGGAAGCCATCACAGAATATGCCCGACTTTATGTCTTTGATCATTTCACTTGCTTCAGCCAGGTTGATAGGTACTTTTCTGAATGTAACGTCATGGTACAATTCAGTGTATATACCTCCGGCTCCCAGCATGATAACATGACCAAATGTCGGATCTTTCACAACTCCTACGATGAACTCAACACCATGGGGCTGCATCTCCTCTATCAGGAACGAGGAATCTGGGAATTTTTTCTTCATGGCAGTAAACTCGTTCTCGAGCTCAGCCTTGCCGAGGTTCAATTTAACGCCTCCGACATCGGTTTTGTGAAGTATGCGCGGATCAGATACTTTCAGTGCTACCGGAAAGGTCAATTCAATCTCGGCAGGGAACTCCCTTGTTTCTATTCCACGCGGCACCTTGATACCGGCCTTAGCCAGCAGGTTCTTCGCATCGTGCTCAGCAATAACTATCGTATCAGAAATGAATGCATCAGGATGCACTTTCGAGCCTCCTTTTGTAAAGGCCGTATCTGTATAGCGCCTTCATTGCATCCGTCGTCCTCCTCACAGAAGGAAACGCAGGGACTTTTGCTCTTTCAAGCTCCATCAAAATCTTTGTTGCAAGCCTGTATCCGATAACCCCGGCAACCAGCGGCTTCTTCTCCGCCGCTTGCTTCAGTGCACTGACAATGTCCATGTCGATTTTTGGCGTCTGTGGCAGTGCATAAGCAATAATACCGTCAACGCCGTCTGATGCAGTGAGTATTTTCAATATCGATTCATAAGCATCTGTGCTGCCATCGGCAGTTAGGTCGATTGGATTGTTCACGGATGCGATAGGCAGGACATGCGCTTTCAGATCAGCTTTCTCGCTTTCACTGAAAGTTGCCATTCTCATCTTAATCCCATCACGTGAGGTGGTAAGCAAATCCGTTGTTACAACCCCAACGCCTCCAGCTGTAGTTACGACCGCGATCCTATCACCACGGGGTGGAACCTGGTAAGCTAAAGCTTTGCCGTAATCCATCAACTCCACTTCATCATAAGCCCTGATGACCCCTGACTGCTTCAGTATGCCATCAAGAACTCTGTCGTCAGTGGCCATTGCTCCAGTGTGAAGTGATGCTGCCCTGGCAGCTTCTGTTGATCTTCCGGTCTTGAGTACAACTATCGGCTTTTTCATGCTTATTTCCATTGCCCTGGCGAAAAACTCCTCTCCATCGGCTATACTCTCCAGATAGAGAACAATAGATTTAGTGTTAGGATCTTCTGCAAACATCGACAGGAGCTCGACCTCCGTTACATCAGCCCGATTTCCGATGTTGACAAAACCAGAGACGCCAAGGCCATGTTCTGTTATCGAATCCATTACTAGAAGACCAAGTGCGCCACTCTGTGATACAAAGCCAATATTACCCTTTCCAGGGTAGTATAGCCGGTCGCTGGGAGTCAATGCAGTGTTAAGCCCGGAATGGGGGAATAGAAGTCCCACAGTGTTTGGGCCGATTACCCTTGTCTGAGATCCCCCGATCTTTACCTTGATCTGCTCTTCAAGCATTCTGCCTTCTTCTCCTGTTTCCGAGAAGCCTCCGGCAATTATAACGACAAATCTGGCCACGTTCCTGACGCATTGATCCAGGAACTCAATCGCTTTTCTGGCAGGAAGAGCTATTACTACTAAATCCAGACCCCTCTCCAGATGATCCAGCGAAGGGTAGCACTTCAATCCCATTATCTCATTGTAGGAAGGATTTACCGGATATATATGCCCGCTAAATCCTGACTTGACGAGATTATCAAGAACAGCGTTTCCTATTTTCTTACTGTCAGGAGATGCACCGACGACTGCTACTGTTCGAGGATTACGAAGATATTCAAACAAGTTATTCACTCCTTTAAAAAAGCAGAAAAAATTAAACTTGCTCCTTATATAATCGCATCATCTTTCAATTTATTGCAAGCCAGGTCTATAAAAAGAGTTGCAGCTATGGCTCTTGCATTAACGGTAAGCCATTTCTTTGGCACGACTGGCATTTAAATAATAATGCAAACTTATTATACTTGTGCATCAATGTCGTACTATGTCTTCCGTGGGACTTGCTGAAGAAGCACTGATAGGTTTTTTGATCTTTGTTGTTATAATAATATTCCTTTCTGGACTGCACATACTAAAGGAGTGGGAAAGAGCAATCGTACTCACGCTGGGTAGGTTTGCGGGTGTGAAGGGACCCGGAATTATTTTTGTGATGCCCATTATAAGCAGGATCCAGAAAATTTCTACCAGGATTCAGGCTGTAGCGTTCAAGACTGAAGCTTCATTCACCCAGGATAATGTCCCGGTAAACATTGATGCAATAATGTATTTCCAGATTGTTGATCCAAAGAAAGCTGTCCTGAACATCGAGAATTACATTACAGGTACCAATCTTTCTGCCCAGACAACAATAAGGGAGGTTGTTGGTACATACACCTTTGACGAGGTGCTCTCGGAAAGGGAAAAGATAGGCGGAGCAGCGAGGGAGATTATTGATGAGAAAACCGAGCACTGGGGAGTAAAGGTCTCTTCTGTAGAGATCAGGGATGTCCAGGTCCCGCAGAGCCTGCAGGAAGCAATGTCCAGACAGGCAAGCGCAGAGAGGGAGAGGAGATCAAGAGTCACTCTTGCACTTGCAGAAGTTGAAGCCGCCCAGAAGATGGTCGAGGCTTCTAACCAGTATACTACCAACCCAATTGCATTCCAGCTCAGGTGGATGAACATTCTTTACGAAATTGGTCTCGAGGGAAAGGGGACGCTTATGATGATCCCAATTGAGGCAATGCAGGCGGGCAGTATAGGCGGACCAATTACAACAATGGGACTAAAGAGCGTTGCTGACGGTACTGAGAAACCTAAGCAATCTTCATAAACCCAAATTAATCATTTTTCCTGAAGTTTCTGCATAAATCAAGGAACATCTCCATAGAAAGATCCTCGCCTCTGAGCGATGCATATTCATGTTTTATACCTTTGAGCACAGTTCCCAACTTCTTCCTTCTAGCAGAAAATATGGCCCTGAGAAGTTCATCAGCCTTCTCCAGATCTATCCCTTCCTCCAGCCTTTTAGGAACTATGCGTATGATTGCTGAGTCTACCGCAGGCACTGGATCAAAGAATACCCTTGGAACCGTCCTTATGTATTCGACGTCGGCTCTAAGCTGCAGAGAATAACTAATCCTGGCAGCTTCCCGGCTTCCCGGCTTTGCACATGCCTTTGCAGCAAACTCCTTCTGAACCATTAGAACCGCTTCCTTGAAATCAAAGTCAAAGATTTTGAAAACTATTGCTGCCGTGATCATATATGGAATATTTCCTATAATGTTCTCACAGCTTCGCGCTTGCATGTCGAGTATGTTTTCCTGAACAACTGATAATTTTCCTGCCTCTATCTGAGAGGCAAACCTTGTCCTTAGAATATCGACGAATCTGTGATCCGGTTCAACTGCATAGACAGTAAAGCCATTTTCAAGCAGAACTTCAGTGAGTGCTCCTTCGCCAGGTCCAATTTCAAGAACGCTTGAGTACTCCCTGTTTAGAAGATTCACCTCGTATATGGCTATCTCCCTGTTACGGAGAAAAACCTGCCCGTATTTCTTCGCAAATCCTCTGCCTGCCGAGCTGCTCATTGTGAGACAAAGAGACGATGCTTTTGCGATCGATCGCTCAGCTCTTCCACAATTCTGGCGGCGATCATCTTCTGGGGATTATGAAGCGTCTTGACCCTTTCAGTCAGGTCCTCAAATGACTCAAACTTCTTCTTCTTTCTCTCCTCTACAATGCTCCACATGGTTTTGTTTCCAAGTCCCGGAAGGAGCTCCAGCGAATGCATACGCGCGTTTATTGGTTGAGCATTGTTGAAAAAATCCACGAAATATGATTTCCTGTCGTTTATGATGCTCTCCAGAATAAAAGGAAGCTCGTTCTCAGCGGCGTGGGTGAGATCCCTGTATGATATTCGTCGCTTAACGGACAGTATCTTCGTCCTGAGTTCCGGGTTCTTACCAATATATACTTTCTCGCCCACGGTCATAACCGCATTATTCTTAGGCACAAGTTCAAGCAGTTTGAATTCTTCTTCCCCTATGGAAAGAACGATTGGTGACTTATGATATGACTTATCATCCGGACGACCTGAAGCAAGGTAGTCCAGGACATACGCATATTCCTCCATGCCTGGCATAACTCACTCCACTATCCCCTTCACTATGTCAAGTATTGCTGTAATCTTATCCTCTGGCAGGTTGATCGAGTTCGATGTTAGAATAATCATCAGACTCTCTCTGTTCCGAGGTGCAAGGTCAATAATTTTAACGATAACCTTATCCGATAAATCTGCTATGGCGGAAAGTTCCTTGATGGCCTTTTTCACCTCAGCAGGCTTGAAGGAGTGGAATTTTTCAAGATACTCCAGACCCTGCTTTTCTACTGGTGTTGTCAAATCTAGCTTGGATAGCAAGGCAAACGACTCAGAAATCGTCAGATATTTATATTCAACCAACGTGGCACCCCTTAATATATATTCAACGGGAATTTAATTTTTTCCGACGTCGATCTTCTTCAGGTGAACAGGAGCAGCAACTAGCTTTTTCCTGACCGATCCAACGCTTATAGCAAGGACATAGCACTCTCCCTGCTTGTCCACTATAACTCCTGTCTTTCCCTGGAAATTGTGAAATGGCATTCCATCGTGAATTGACGGGTTGATATGCACCGCAGCGTAGTCCCCTATCTCAAAGGATCTGACCATGTCATTAACCTTGGGGAATCCCCTTTCCTTGATGGACTTGGTCATTTTCATTCTTGACCCAGATCTGGGTCCATGCGACATTTTTGACATCTATGTTTCCTCTTTTATCTCGAGCACATCCAGCTTTTCTACCTTCAGGCTTGATCCATACAGGCCCGAAAGACTTGGGTTGGTTCGACCCTCATCACCGTTCACCAGTTCCTTTATGTAGGTACCGGCTTCTGCCGTTATTTCTACAACGGCATGGGAACCATCGATTGATAGGGTGTTCGCCTTCTTTACCATTCTTTCCCTAATTAGATCTGCCCTGCGTCCCGACACCCGTAATGGAGTCCGCTGATAAATAATTTTGCCGTTTAGAGCAGAAACTGCTTCAAGGAAAGTAGCCTCATCTATGCTACCCACAGCCTCGATGCGCACCATGTAGGTCTTGTCGTGCCTGCTGTTCTTTACCTTCTCTACCTGCTCCTTTCCAACGATTCTAAGGTCTTCGATCTCAACCGATCCGCTTCCGTTGACCTCTTTTGCCAGTGCTTCCAGGTCAATGGTTCTCGAGTGAGGCGAAGAAAGCTCAAGTACAAAGTCACGACCCTTTCCCAGCATCAGCACGTCGACATCCTCCCTTCCCGCTGCATGCAGGAAAAAATTCTCGGCCCTGACCATGCTTTTGGCTGGTACCCCTATGAACTCCTCAACCGAATCATGCTTGTCATGGATTATCCACCTCGTTTGGGGTATTCCTCTTACAAGCTTTCTGTAGCGTCCCTGTATGAAAAGACTCTTGAACCAGAATCTGTAGCTGAGATATTCCAGGTTCACCGTAATTATAACATCTGGATCTTTTAGATCAACGTCCTTATGCATCCTGTTCGACAGTAGTTTTCCGAATTCACGATTGAACTCCTTCTTTAGGCCTTCCCCCTGGCCGAATCTGGACTCGAGATCCTTCTCCAGTTCGCTAGGCTGGCCGTTTTCCGATCCAACAAGGAATGAACTGAATTCATAATCAGTGAGTTCAGCCTCTATTGGTGCACACAGGTTACGCAGCTTGAGGAAGAGCCCATGGCAAATACTGCATTTCTCTTCCTCAGTTATAGAAAGAGAAAGACCCAGCGCATTCAGGGCAAAAGCAATTTTTTCCCCTCGCTCCGGGTTGGATAGACCATGCCCGACTTTTGCAAATGTCCTACCCAGGCATCGTTTGCAAATGCTGGATGATGACAGGAATTCCAGATCCTGCCAGTTGGGCATAGATACTTCACTTCGTTGTTATTGTTTTTTCGATTGGAGGCCTTTCTTTTAAGAAGACCCTGGATCCGCACTCGCACTCTATTTCTGCTGTTCCAACAGATTTCTCCAGCGGTTTACCGCATCTAATGCACTTATACACTTTCCCTCACTTGCTCCAGAACCGCCCTCGAAAACTCGGGCGTATAGGAACCACCGGCGAACTTGTAATGGCAGTGCCTGCACTCCCATATACCGCTGGCAACGCGCTTTACCTTCCTCTGTTTGCATGAAGGACAGGGATAGAAGGATATTTTCTGCTTATATACCTCGTTCCACTCCTTCCTGACTGTAACGCCGTATCTTGGTCCAAACCTTCCAGCGGCTCCGACTTTTACTGTTCTTTTTGCCATATAATCACTTCGGGTAGTTATTCCTGATCTGGCTTCCGACATCACTTGAGGTTTTTATAGCTTTTTGGATCTCCTCAAGAGTGAAGAAACCAGGCTCACCTTTTTGCATTGCCTTAAGGTGGCCATCTTCCGCCATAGTTACAGTAAGCCTTGCACTTGCAATCTGCTCCTCTTCGAGATCCGGATCAACGACGACGACGTTATCGATCTTTAACATTGTGACAGAGGCTGGCCTGCACGTTATTGGCAGGGGGAAGTCCTTCTGCCCTATTGTTGATGCCGGGACAACTGCTGTTGCCAGCGCAGAGACTGCGGCTATAGTGCACGCGTCGATCAGGTTACCATCATAATCGATAACATCGATATCTATGAAAACAATCCAGACCTGCTTTGCGGGTTCAACCACAAGCTTCTGTAAATCAATCATCTTTGACTCTCGGATTCCCCTGTCAACAACCCTGGCAATTTCAATGGAATCTTCACTGGGTGGTCCCGCCTCAAAGGTGGGGAATGCCATTGGAAGAAGTTCGACATTCGTAGTCAGAACACCCTGGTTTGGGGTATCGGGAAACGGTTCGCCTGCTTCAATCTTGATACCACAGACCACCTTGGTTCTTCCTAGCGTGACCACAGCAGATCCTGAAGCCCTCGGAATAAAGTTTGTCTGGATAACAACTTTTCTCATCTCATCAAGCTTTCTGCCATCTGCCCTGATCCCGTCTTTCCTGATCTTCTGAAGAATGTAGTTTCTCTTGATCTCTGACATTACGTCAAGTTCATCTCGCGGCATTATTACTCACCCCAGTCCTGTGCAGTGCTTGCATAATTCTTTTTTAGTGCATCACGCTGAATCTGGTTAATCCTCTCTGTTGCCTTGAATATCATTGATGTTGCTTCATTGAACTCATCTATTGAGAGATCACCATCCATCTGCATCAGGACTACCTTGCCGGATTTCGGCATAACTGCAACCGGCAGGTCAGCCTGTCCAAAGTTATCCTCTTCCTTGGAAAGATCAAGCACGACTTTGCCATCAACTTTCCCAGCAGTGCAACCAACCACCAGATCACGCATCGGTACCCCTGCAGCCGCAAGTGCAACCGCAGAAGCTGTCAGGCCTGCTATTCTTGTACCAGCATCAGCCTGCAGAACCTCAATAAAGACATCAATCTGTGCCCTTGGGAAAAGTTCTACCATTACTGCAGCCTGAAGTGCTTCGGATATTACCTTCGATATTTCCATGGATCTTCTGTCAGGTCCAGGGCGCTTTCTCTCATCCACGGAGAAGGCTGCCATATTGTATCTTGCCCTGACAAATGCCTGGTTTATGTTCTGCATGTGCCTTGGGTATGCCTCTCTTGGTCCGTATACGGCTACTTGTATCTTGTTGCCGCCCCATTCTATGAAAGCGCTTCCGTCAGCTCTGTTTAGCACGTCCGTCTCAATTCTAATCGGTCTAAGATCTCCCGGAGATCTTCCGTCCAGTCTCAGGCCATTCTCATCAAATAGTTTCTTGTCACTCGCTGTTCCCAACTATCTCACCTTTTTTATCTTCTAAATACTTTTTCACTCTGTCTGTGAGGCCAACAGTATGGGCCTCTTCCTCTACCTTTCTAATAGCCCCTATTGCCACTATAACGTTCTCGGGGGCGCCGTCGAGCCAAATTACACCGTTCTGGCCGACCATTATTCTGGTATGAGTTGAATCCTTGATCATGTTAACCATGCTTCCGCCTTTTCCTATAATCCTGGGTACTTTAGGAGCCGGAATGCTTACCAGGGTTCCCCCCTCGAGCTTCTTCAGGCCAACGTCCTTCATAGTTATCCAGCTCTCCTTTATTTCGTTAATAGAAAGGACCTTAGCATAAACGTAGTCACCGACGTTCATATATCTCTTCAGTTCCCCTGAAGTAACCCTCCAGGGAGCATCGTTCATATGCAGAAGGGTAGTATAAGTTGAACTTATGTCTACTATCCACATTGATGGCCCTATTTCTATTACCTTACCTATTACTTTGTCGTTTCTGCGTGGAACGTATTTTCCTGTGAATGGAACCACATCCACGAACTGTTCGCTTTCCTGAAGGATGCCAAAAAACTGGGAACAATACTTATTGTCCCCGCATTTGTACACTCCATTCCTCGGCTTAAGGTTCGGCACCTCCACAGGATCGCCCGGCATTACTATCTGCTTAACATTTGACATTTGATCACCATTGTTGTTCCGATAAACAATTTATTTCGTTTCCCAATTTTAAGTGTATTATCTCAACTGATATAATTATATCACAATCACACTAATAGTTATTATCAATCCAGCATGGACACGCTGAATACTTAGTCAAGCCATATATATTCTGATGCGATATTATATCATGTCACGAAAGGAAAAGGATGTTCTTGGCGAAATAGAGATACCCGACAATGTTCTTTATGGCATCAATACGAGACGGGCCATGGAAAACTTTCAGATATCCGGACTGAAAGCAGACGCGGATCACATCGCATCTATGGCGCAGATTAAGAGGTCTGCAGCTATTGCAAACTTTTTGGGCAAGAAACTTGACGAGAAGAAGAAGGATGCAATCGTAAAGGCATGTGACGCCATAATCGACGGCAAATATCATGATCAGTTCATGATAGATGCTTACCAGGCCGGCGCAGGCACATCTTTCAACATGAATGCAAACGAGGTCATTGCGAATGCAGCCTTGCTGGAAATTAGCGAAAAACCTGGAAAATATGAAATAATTCATCCAAACGATCATGTTAACATGAGCCAGTCTACAAACGATATTTACCCGACCATGATCCGGGTTACTGCCACTAAAAAGGCAATCAGGCTTCAGAAAGAGCTTAATGTGTTCATAAACAACCTGAAAGAAAAGGGCAACGAGCTCAGGCATGTTGTAAAACCAGGCAGAACGCACCTCCAGGATGCTGCTCCAGTTACGCTTGGCCTTGAGTTCCTCGCATACTCTTACGCAATGGAGAACGATCTAGAAGAACTTGAATGGGCCACGGATAAGATAATGGAACTGAATGCCGGAGGAACGGCAGTAGGAACAGGAATAAACACGTCGCCTAACTTCAGAGAGAACTTCATAAAGGAGATCTCGGAAGTCACTAATCTGAATTTCAAGAAATCCTCCAATCTGATGGGTATCATGCAATCCATGACGGACTTCTCTCGAGTGATGAACGCTACAGCAAACCTTGCTCTTGATGTTACTAAGATGGCAAACGATATCCGTCTGCTTTATTCAGGTCCAGGAGCGGGAATACATGAAATAAATATACCCGCAGTGCAGCAGGGATCTTCCATTATGCCCGGCAAGGTCAATCCGTCAATAGCAGAAGCAATGAATATGATCTGCCATTCCACTCTGGGAGCACAGCAGGCAGTTAACTTCTCGGCACAGGCAGGCCAGCTTGAGCTTAATGTGATGATGCCGCACATCGACTTCGAGCTTTGCAGGTCACTCGATATAATGACTTCGGGATTGAAAATGTTCCGCGAAAAACTAATCTCCGGAATCACTGGCAACGAGGAGGTCTGCAAGGAACACCTTTCACGCAGCTTTGGATCCGCTGCTCTCTTGAACCCGATTCTTGGCTATGATACCGTAGCTGTAATAGTCAGGGAGGCCATAACAACAGGCAAAAGCATAAAGGAGCTGGCACTAAAGACAGGCAAGATATCAGAGAAGCAGTTTGATGAGGCTATGCGTAAAGGCGTACCGGGATAAATTTCAGTCAGGTGAACAAGCAAAATCCGCTAAATAATGTACAAGTATCGATCCATATATACAATTTTTTGATCAAGAAAGCTCCGATCTTCATAGATTGCATCAGATGTATAGTGATAGACATATATACTAACGAGTTATGTTTTTTTCATGCAGACCAATATTCGTGGTTTCGTACGACGTTCAGAGGACATTGAGGAATTCGAAATGGAGGGTGGAGCAAGAATACGGTGGCTTATAACTCACAGGGACGGTGCCCCAACTTTTTCAATGCGCTTAATAACGATTGATAAAGGCAGATCAACCCCCCATCACAGTCATGATTACGAGCATGAAATTTTCGTTGTAAAAGGGAAACTCTCGGTGCAAATCGGAAGCGAGAAGTTATCTGCGGTTGAGGGAGATCATATTTTCATTCCACCAAACGAGTTCCATGGAATGACTGCGTTAAACGATACTACAATAATATGCGTCGTTCCGATCAGTGCTGCTCGAATGGCTCTCGGTGATTGAAACAGACTGTCTCTCTTTATAATCTTCGCACTTGTATCTGACGGTAAAGGCACCAAGCAATGTCGCAGTAATGCCCAAGAATAGGCTGAAGTTAATTTTTAATTGCGATTAAGCCGCTTTATAGGGGTGTTTTTGTCTACACGTTAGAAATTGAGAATTTGTTTTTGCTGGAAAAATAAAGGTAAATTGTATGGCGTGCTATGACATGACATTTATATCCTATGAATTTTTCCCGTTGGAAATTGAGGAAATTAACATGACTGAACAACTTAGGAAAGGTGTACTGAATTTCAGGCAGACGCTTTTCCAGGGGATAGCTGCTTCTGCTCCAGCAGGGGCAGCGGTTGCAACCATGACAGGATCTGCTGCCTACGCCCTTGGAGCCCTGCCTCTCGCAGCCCTGGTTGCATTCGCAATCGTAGCCCTGAATGGATATATCATAAAGAGGATCTCAAGCCACGTAGCCGGAGCGGGTGGATATTACGACTATATCAAGATGGGATTCGGCAAAGTCCCTGGAACATTCTCTGGATGGATGTACCTGCTTTACCAGGTGACTGCCATGTCATTCATTTCGCTTAGCATTGCTGTATTCGTACCGGCTCTGTTGTCACAGATATACAGCATAAACATACCATCCTATTCCTGGTTCCCGTTATTAGTTGCATCAGCGGGCTTTGGTTATCTGGTGTCATTTGGAGGAATCAAAGGGTCCCTGAGGTATGCAATGATCATGGGATCACTGGAAATCATTGTGGTAGTATTTATAGGGGCCTGGCTCGTCCTTCAGCATCCTTCTGCCAATACAGCTTCGGTGTTTACAACTAAATTCGCTTCAGGCGGTGTAAGCGGCGTAGCGCTTGGTGTTCTTTTCATGTACACGGCATTCTCAGGCTTCGGAGGAATGACTCCGCTTGGAGAGGAAACAAAGGATGCCAGAAAGGTAGTCGGAAACGCCGTCCTGGTATCCACACTAGTGCTTGGTCTTTTCTTTGTATTTGCTGCATACGCGTTCACAATTGGATGGGGTCCACTGAACATGGGATCATACGCAAACAACCTGGTTCCCGGAATTACTCTTGCCGATTCAAACATAGGCCTGTGGGCTGCCATCCTGATCACGATATTCTATGTCAACAGCATCCTGACAGATAATGTTGTATTTACAAACAGTGTTTCCCGAATAACGCTGGCAATGAGCAGAGACGGTGCCCTGCCTCTGTTCTTATCACGTATTCATGAAACCAGAAAAACACCCCATCTGGCGGGAGCAATCATGGTTGTCGCGAGCATAGCAGTGGGTGCCGTTGCTGTTGTCACACTTGGAGGGTTCAACGCTTTCATCTTCACGGGTACAGTAGCAACCCTGTCTGCACTTCTTGTTCACATGATGGCAAACGTCTCTTTGCCGGCGATTCTGCACAAGAAAGGCTCAAAGATCGGGTTTATGAATGCGGTTCTACCTGTTGCTGTCTCCATCATTCTGGTGTTCGTGTTCTACGGTACCTTCATATCAATATCTGAACCGGTGGTCGTCGCAAGCGTACTCTTTGCAGCCTGGGCAATCTTTGGTATATTTTACTCCATCCTGCGTGCTCCAAGCGTAAAAGGCTACACTCGGGAGGATTTAAACGCTATGGTTGATTAGGTGCATGTATGATAGGAGAACCCATCGAGAAATACGTGAAAGTATCTGGCCTGAACATATACTGCAAGATCTTTACTGCAAACCCGGAGAAGGCTGTCTTGCTAACCATGCATGGTGGACCGGGTATGTCGCACGATTACCTGCTTCCACTTGCTGATCTTTCGAGCAAAGGAATAACGGTAGCTTTCTACGATCAGTTTGGATGCGGCAGATCGGACGAGCCGGCTGAACTTTCGAAATTTACCATCGACTACGGCGTACAGGAAGCGGACGAGCTCAGGGAAAAACTCTTCGGAAACAGAAAAATATTCCTCATGGGCTCGAGTTATGGCGGCGCTCTTTCCCTCGCGTACGCACTGAAGCATCAGGATGTGCTTCTTGGTTTGATAGTGACTGGCGGACTTGCCAGCGTGGATCTGACGGTCAAGGAGATGGAGAGACTGATTGAAAACCTGCCGGATAAAGTTAAAAACTCGATAAAGAGATATGGCGACGCCCAGGACTACACAAACCCCGAATACCAGGATGCTGTCATGTATTTCTATCGGAAGCATCTTCTTAGAATGAAGGAGTATCCTGCCGATGTCATGAGGTCCCTTGAGTATGGGGAGAAGAGGAATGTTTACAGGATTATGAACGGGCCCAACGAATTCACTATAACCGGAACGATCAAGGGTTGGGATATAACGAAATATCTGCACAGGATAAGGGTACCTACACTTTTCACCGTTGGAGAGTATGACGAGGTCACTCCAACAGTTGCAAAGTCCATGCATAAAGAGATAAAGGGATCCCGCCTCGAAATATTATCCGGATGTTCCCACCTTAGCATGTGGGAAGATCGGGTTGGGTACAACAAGCTTCTTTCTGATTTTATCCTTAACATTGCAGCCAATCCGTAATCAGAATTATCAGGATTTCACTCCTATTTCATTTCAAAATATGCACCAAAAGTGAAATTTAAGTTCTAGCTATCGGCGATGAGAAGGAACTTTTATGATCGAAAATGTTACTATAATAGGCTCGGGACCTGCCGGTTTGACTGCTGCAATTTACTGTGGAAGGGACAACTTTAATCCGCTTCTCATAACAGGCGTAGAGGATGGCGGGCAACTGGAACTTACTACTAACGTTGAGAATTTTCCTGCTTTCCCGGAAGGTGTACTTGGCCCGGACCTGATGGAAAGGATGCATAAACATGCCGAGAAGTTTGGTACAAGGTTCAAAAACGACTATGTTACTGAGATAGAAATCGCCACCCATCCTTTCAGGGTCCATACATCACTCGAAACAATCGAGACCAGGTCCGTGATTATTGCCACCGGCTCTTCAGCGAAGTGGCTTGGCATTCCATCTGAAAAGAAATTTATTGGAAGGGGCGTTAGCTCCTGTGCAACCTGCGACGCCCCTTTCTTCAAGGAAAAGGATGTCATCGTTGTGGGAGGTGGAGACACAGCCATGGAAGATTCCCTGTATCTTACAAACTTTGCAAAGAGCGTCACAATAATACACAGGAGAAACAGGTTCAGGGCAAGCAGAATAATGCAGGAAAGAGTTCTTTCAAACCCGAAAGTTTCCGTTATCTGGAATAGTGAGATTACCGAAATAAAAGGAGACAAGATTGTCACAAGCGTCGTAATCAGGACGGAAGGCAAGAAGGAGACGACGGAAAAGGAGATTCATGGCCTGTTCGTGGCAATAGGCCACAAGCCTAATACTGATTTTGTGAAGGGAAAACTGCCACTAAATGAATTGGGGTATATTATCACCAAGGACGAGGTAATGACAGATTATGAAGGTGTTTTTGTGGCGGGTGATGTTGCTGATCCCAGATATAAGCAGGCAATAACGGCTGCAGGAAGCGGTTGCAAGGCAGCACTGCGGGTAAGACAGTACATGCAGGAGCACAGTTAATACAGATAGGATGACCTGCAAGGCCGCAAGCCGCATTTACCCAAATTATATCCAAGCTGGATCGGCAATACAGTAGCGCATCCAAGATCCAGGTGGATGCATATCTGAGCGATATAAAAGTAAAATATCGGATAGTCTTTTGCAGTCTGGATGAAGATATATCTGGAGTCTTATGGCTGTACTCTGAACAAGTCGGAGACAGGACTTTATGCAAACAAACTTCTCTCTGAAGGCGCTGTCATCACACAAAATCCCGACGACGCAGATCTTCGCCTTATTGGGACATGCGTCGTCATACAGCATACAGAGGATAGAATGCTTAGAAGGATCGCGGAACTATCGACAAAGGGAAAGGTTGAGGTCATGGGCTGCCTTTCATCCGTCAGCGCAGGTTCAATAGAATCAGAAAATATCAAGCTGATAGGAAAGAGTGACTTCAGATCATTCTACAAAGGCTTACTTGACGACATAGAGATCAGAGACGCATCAATATTTGATGGTATACCCATCAACCAGGGATGCACAGGCAGCTGTAACTTCTGCATTTCCCGCGTTGCCAGAGGATCATTAATTTCTCGCCCAATCGCAAAGATCAAGGGGCAAGCCATGATCCAGCTAAACCACGGGATCAGGGAGATACGACTGTCCTCACTGGATTCCGCGGCTTATGGGAAGGACCTGGGCATAACGCTTGATCGCCTGATTGAGTCAGTTTCCTCTATCCATGGTGACTTCAGGATCAGGGTCGGGATGATGGAACCAAGCAATACTGCGCAGATCCTTCGGGGTCTTTTAAGAGCTTATTCAAGCGATAAGGTGTATAAGTTCCTGCATCTTCCGGTCCAGAGCGGTGATGATCGCATCCTTGATTCTATGAATCGTGGATATCACGCCGAGACGTTCGAATCAATAGTTAAGGAATATCGAAGTAGCTTCCAGGACAGCACGCTCTCTACCGACATAATCACAGGATACTTTGGCGAAAATGATGAGTCGTTTGAGAATACGGTTAAACTTATTGAGAAGACACAGCCAGAAATCGTCAACATAACAAGATTCTCTCCAAGGCCTTTTACGCCAGATTACAACAAGAGAACACCACCTACAAACGATGTCAAACGCTGGACTTCATACATATCGAATATGCACCATGAAATCGCAGGGAAGAGGATGCAGATGCAGGTAGGCAAATTCCGTAAGATATTCATAACCGAGCATGGAAAGAACGAGACATCAGTGGGACGCGATGAGGCATACAGGCCGGTCGTAATACCGGGTAAGCATGAACTTTACTCATTTTTGGATTGTGAGATTGTCGACTCTACAGACACATATGCAATTGCCAGGGCAGCTTAGCCTCAGTCGGTGGACACAATCTCATCCATGACGTACCTGTTGTCGCTCCTTGCCTTTATTGCCGCGCGGAATTCAGGCGCTGTCAGCACGGGAATGCTGTACCTGTCCTGATCATCGATCGGGACTCTCGGGCAGCCTGTAAATACGACAGCATCACATCTCATATTCTCGTAATCAGTCGGGCTCGCGTTGTTGCTGTATATCAGCACGGGTTCAAGATCGGCTTTTCTGGCCTGTTCAACCAAGGCCTTTGCAAGCTTTTCCCTTTTCTGCCCGATCTTCGTGTCAACAACGATGCATATCTTCCTTGAACTCATTGCCCTCTCAATCGAGGCATACCTTTTGCGTATTACACGATCGGTTTCGGGTGCAAGGTTCCTCACCGTAAGATCGTTAAGATCCAGAAGGTAGACATCCTTTGGCAGCGCAAGCTGGGCACCAAGGCCATGGAATATCCCTGTGCTTACCAGAAGGAAGCAGTCCACATCCTTCTGTATTGAATGGCCTGTGCTGTAATTGCAACCTAATACCTGGCCGGGATATTTCAGCCTACCATCATTTTTTCCTGTAAGAACATCAAAACCCATCTTCTGCAGTACTGATTTGACTCTGTCAGCAGCTTCAACATACTGAATGGAGAAGAGAAGCCCTATTCTGCTTATCCCTCTGTCCTTAAGCTCCCCGAAAAGTGACTCCCGTATCTCAGGAATCTTCTCCTCCTTATATTCCACAAATACGACAGGTTTTGGATAATTAATGTTCGGTATCTCCGAGTGACCAAGTTGCAGGATGCAGTCCACATCCTTGTATAACACGGAATCACCGACATCGCACGCGCCAAAGAATGGGTCGCTCGAAATTATAATGCCAAACTCCTTTGAAAGTGCATTGAATAGATCAAATACTCCCGGCTTGAGACCGTCAGGTACCTGGATCATGACCTTCTTGGCGCCTATCTGCCTCAGCTTCTCTATGATAGTATCAGTTTGCAGCTTCATTGAAAAGAGGGTATTGCTGACCGAGTTATAACTTTGTGCTATCTCCTGTTAAACACAATATTTCCGCCTGAAATAACTGTCTGAATCGGCTGAGAAGAATATTCATATGGTATCTCTCTGAAATCTGATACGTCTGCTATCACTATATCAGCTCTTTTCCCCTGTTCCAGAGTACCGGTCCGATCTGCAATGCCGAGTGAATGAGCCGCATTTATGGTAACTGCATTAAATGCCTCTTCAGCACTAAGATTATAGAATCTCAATGAAAGATAAAGGGCGAAGATCATGTCCTGGTTCCTTGTCAGAGGAGATGAATCAGATGAAATAGCTATAGGGACGCCCTTCTTTATGTAGCGCTTAACATCAGGATATTTTTCTCCTAGAGAGAACGCGGTAACCGGCAGAAAATTAGCAATGGTTCCAGAAGCTCGTAGCAATTCGACCCCGCTATCGTCGGTTTTCAGCAGGTGATCTGCAGACTTTAGATTGAACCTGCTAGCCAGAGATAAGCAGCCTATATTATTGATCTCATCCGAATGAAGCCTCTTTCCCTTATCCCCCACAGCGGCGAAAAATTCCTCAGTGCTTTCTGGCGAGAATGCGCCGGAGTCACAGAAAGAATCGACGAAATCCACTCTTTCAAGAGTGTGTGGCAGAACCTCCTTTATCACATATGAGAGATGCTCCTTCTCGCCAGAGCCCATAGATATCGCATGCAACGGGAGCAGAGTCTTGACAATGTTTATCCTGTAAGATGACCCTATCATGTCCATGACGTCAATCATCTTTGATTCGCCATCCACTGAACTTGAATAGCCTGTCTTGATCTCCATTGTTGTTGTTCCTCTCGATATCGCATTCTCAACCCTGAGGGAAGATTCAGCAAATATCTGCTCCCGAGTCGCAGCCTCAGTCTCCCGGATTGTTCTCCTTATCCCGTTTCCAGCCTCCAGAATTTCGAGGTATGTCCTGCCTGCAATTCTCTGGTAAAATTCTTCATACCTGCTCCCAGCATATATGATATGGGTGTGGGCATCTATAAGCCCGGGAAGGATGACATAATCACGGCAGTCCATTACTCTGTCAGCTGAAAGAGAGTTATCTCCAATCTCACGAATCAGGCCATCCCTGACAAGGATTGACACATCGTTCGTAATTGACAGGTTCGCCTGTTCCTTACCTGAAAGAGGTTTCCCCGGATCCCTGGCTGTTACTACCTGGCGTGCATTTTTGAGGAGCAATGATGACATCTTTCACCTACAGAATAAACCAGTTGCCAAATGCTGATACGATCAGGAATCCTATAAATATTGGCACTATAAACGGCAGCCTGTAAACCATAATCTGCCTTCCCTTCAACTGGCGAACCGAATATCTTTCTGGGTTCTTCTTCAGCTTATCCTCATCATATCTGAAGGAGAAGAATGAGTAGACGCCTACGTGCTGACCCTCCCTCATATTCATGGCCAAAACGTAAAAGACGGAAAACATTGACACAATAGATACGGTGAACAGAAAACCGAAATCAAACGGAAAAATTGACTGAGCAAAGGTTGGTTTTACAAAATCATAAATAAACGGCGAGGAAAAACCAGTGCAAACAGCAAGCATTGCCTTTATATCTCCGGCGCCAAAAAATTTCTCTCCAAATCCAAGAAGGTAGATCAATAAGATCACCGCAAGCTCAAGGGAATATCCCGGCGGAGAAAGGTAAAGGAAAACTGCAAAAAATGCTATTCCCATTATGACATAGAACCACGGAACAAACTTAACAAACAGAGAGAAGAAAAGGACAACGGGGAACAGGATTACAGGTAGTATGGCAAGAGATGGTGAAACCTGGTCGAAGAACGTTCCAATTGAGCCCACAAGCACAAGTGGGATAAAGAGGAATTTGTCGACCTCCCTGCTCTTTATGTCCTCGTAACTTCCTATAAACAAAGTGGCAATGGCTATTCCCATAACCACTTCGTCGATCAGAATCAAGAATACCCCTCCTTCGGGAAATGGGCTAAAGAATCAAGAAATCTGTCTCTGCCAAAAGCATAGATTATAGTTGAATTTGTATTGAAAAAATATAAAAAATTCCGCAATAGGAAATTCCAATCACGGTTCAATCCGATAAATCTGCTGGAAGGTTTATCGGGCATTTATTACCAGATTACGGTGTGATTTTTATCGCTCTGGTCGGGCAGACACTTTCGCATGCCATACAGAATATACACTCGCTTTCCCTTACAGGGTCGCACTTGTCTGTCCTGTACTTGGCATAAAGATCCTTGTCCTTGTCAATCTTCTTATCGTTGCCGGTGCCGGACTGTCCGGGATTAAGCACCCACTCGAACAAGCTGACAGGGCAAACGTCCATGCAAGCTCCATCTGCAATACAAGCTTCCCAGTCAACAGCTACCTTACTTCCATGTATCCCGTTTTTGGTTGGATTTGGATTTCCAGCAGCATCTTTCCTGACCTTTCCTTCGGCTCTTACTTCGTGACCGTTGTGCGTGCCAGTTACTGGATAGTTATCTTTGTCCTCTAGAAAATTCTCATCTATTGGTTTTGGCTTATAATCAAGCGTCTCGACTTTGACCAAAGTATATCACCGGCACCTAAATGTTTTGATCACTATTTAATTATATGTTAATATAAGTTCAAGGTACTTTAAACCGTAGCCTTCCGCCTCGTTTGCTTTTGCACTCATAAAATATATCTAATGTCTTGCAATAGCTTCCCATGGGAACCGGCGACTTGATTTTGGATAGGAAAGCACAGGGCGAATTTGTCAGCTCACTTATACGCCAGTTCAAGTATAAAAGAACAGACTTCAGGACAATTGGCGGTTTTGGAGGTTTCACCTCCTTAATTGATCTCGGGACTTTTGCGTTGTCATTCAACACTGATAATGTGGGAACTAAGACTTTAGTTGCAGAGGAAGCAAACAGGTACGACACGATAGGAATTGACTGCATTGCAATGTGCGCTAATGATGCGATAACAAGCGGATCTGAACCTATCGCAATGGTTGACTATATCCAGCTTCGTAATGCTGACGGTGAAACTGCCAAACAGATTGGCACCGGTCTTAATGTTGGCGCCCAGATTGCCGGCCTGACTATTGTAGGTGGCGAGACTGCAATTGTCCCTGACATTGTCTCGCATATTGACCTCTCAGGAACAACGGTGGGAATAGTACAGAAGAGCCAGATTATTAGCGGTGAGAAGATATCAGAAGGAGACCTGCTTTTTTCACTTGGAAGCAGTGGAATTCATTCAAACGGGTTCACCACAGCCAGACGGGTTCTGGCTGCCAATGATATACACATCAACGACAAATTTCCCGGTGAAAGCAAGACCGTGGCTGATGAGCTACTGGAACCGACGAGGATATATGTCCGTGAAATACTCGATTTGTTGAATATAGTCAACCTGAAAGGGCTTGTAAACATAACGGGCGGCGGGATTAGAAATATATCGAGAGTCAAGGACATGCGGTATATTATCGACAGCCCAGTAGAACCACAGAACGTGTTTCAGCAGATAATGAAGCTTGGCAGTCTTGATTACTCGGACATGTACGAAACATTCAACATGGGAACCGGCTTTGTAGTAGTGACCGACGAGGACAGCAAGAGGGATCTGGTGGCAACTCTCAGGGGAAAGGTGCCCGTTAAAGAGATCGGTCATGTCGAAAAGGGAAGCGGTATAGAGGTTCCCCAATACGGTGTCAGCTTCAAGGGTTATTATTGATTTTCCCGCATCAATGTAGCTCTATCTAATAAATCATATTTATATCTCTTAATGCAATCGATCCATCATGAAGCTAGTAGCAGTAGTCGACGAGGAGAATTACATAACACCGCTGGAATTTGGTAGTTCTATAATGCTGATAGATGATGCAACCAAGGAGATAAAGGAATACGAAAATCCAGGGTTCGGTGCAATGCATGGCGGTAAGGAGAGAGCAATGGCAGGCATTCTTTCACTTACTCCTGATGCAATAATTGTCAAGGAAGGCACTCTTTGCCCGGGATCATATTTCATGTCCAAGGGGAGAATGAAATACATACCCGTGGAAGAGGAGAAATTTGACGAGGTCATGAAGAACCTGCCCGCGATCAAGACAAAGGCGGTATCTGAACTCGAACCAATTATGTACCAGGAATAATTTTTCCTGAGTACCCAAATTTTACCAACCTGCCAATAAGATGAGCCATTCTTAGTGGTTCAGGAACTGCACCCTGCCTGATTGTTTTTCTGATCAGGCTTCTCGCATCGACGGCGCTAATGCCGGCCCTATTCATATAAACCAGATGTCCAGGGCTTAACTGAATTTCTTCTATGGACAGCCTATCAATGAGGTCTATCGATGATTGACTGTGCAAATATTTTGAAATTGCAGCTTTTATTGTTTCCATGTCCGGTGATCTATTTGTTATAGTTATGATTGGCTTCTTGAGGCGCTCGTAAAGAGCCTGCGGGTCTATTATGTTGAACCCACCAAAAGTGATACCGTTAGTCATGATGGCGTTACATCCCTGCCCCGAACGACTCTCCACCATCTCTACTATTATGTCCTGAGCATCATTTCCATCAACATGGATCTGCTTCATCACAAATCCTTCTATATAGAAATCTAGACGCATGATTACGCCTACGAGAAAGCATGTCTCATCATGACGGAGAAATGGAGAATCATCAAT
>JAKACH010000065.1 GCA_021821635.1 Thermoplasmata archaeon
GAGCTTTGAGCGCATGATCTCATGCGATGCATACAAGCCGGACATGTTGAAGATATACCCGACTCTTGTTGTAAAAGGTACCTCACTCTACAGGCTCTGGAAAAATGGAAAGTACATCCCGATGGATACCGAGGAGGCTGTTGATCTGATTGCTTACTATCTATCAATAGTTCCTCCCTGGATACGCATCCAGAGGGTACAGAGAGACATTCCGGTGCAGTTTATCGAAGCAGGTGTAAAGAGAAGCGACATACGCAACCTCGTTGAGGAAAGACTTTCCCAGATAGGAAAGAAGAGCAGCGAGATCAGGCAGAGGGAAGTGGCACATATGAAGGGCGATTTTGGCCACCTGAGCCTGAAGAGAATAGATTACATGGCAAGCCGAGGCAGGGAGGTCTTCCTCTCCTACGAAACGCCAGAAGGGAAAATAGCCGGATTCCTCCGGCTCCGGAAGCCGTCATCGGCTGCACACAGGAAAGAGTGTGCCGAGGCTGGCCTCATCCGGGAGATAAAGGTCTTTGGTGAGGTTGTACCACTTGGCAGTTCGCCCGGAGAGGCATGGCAGCATAGAGGACTTGGCAGAATGCTAATGTCTGAAGCCGAGTCTATCACAAAAGATGAGTTTTCCATGGACAGGACCATAGTGATCAGCGGAATTGGGGCCAGGGAATATTTCAGGAAGCTTGGCTATTCCAATGTCGGACCTTACATGGGTAAAAGGATATAGTTCGCATTGAAAAAAAGGAGTTATGATAAGGATTGGCTGATGAGAGCATTGAGTGCGTTGAAATAAAGAATTCCACGGTAGTATCGAGAAACAACATGCAGTCAATGCTCAGCGCAGGTATAGAAGATCTCTTTGTCATTGATTTTGATGCAATTTTCAGGAACAAGTTCAATTTCAAGATCTATCAGGATATATCGAAATACTTCGAGATCACTGTGATGTCACTGCCGCTCAGGATTGAGGATATAATGGATTCATTCGTATCCGGCGCTTCCGAAATCGTTATACCTGGCAGGATTGATCCAAACGCACTGGAAGACTACATGAGGACGTCCGATAACCTGGTTATGTATTATCAGAACCCGGTGGTGGCCAAAGCGTTCTATGTCCTTGGGGGCAGATCATTTTTTTCCGACAGGGAACTTGATTTTCCGGATATAAGGGTATATTCCTACTCAAGGATACTGGTCAAGAAAGGTTACATAAGGCTGATGGATTTTCCACGGGAAGATTTAGATAGCATCCTGATCTGATCGTTAGTTTCATTTGAAGAGCCCTCTGGTATTCTAAACAATTTATAACCGAACGGTATTAAGGTTGCGTGCCCAAAAGTTCTCTGATCACCAATATTAGCTCAATGCAGCTTGAATCTCCGCTCATCCTTGCATCCGGAATCCTCGATGAAAACGGATACACGATGAGGAGAATCCTCGAAGAAGGTGCTGCTGCCGTAGTTACGAAGTCGATTGGAAGTACCGAAAGACCCGGCTTTACACCTCCTGTTGTCGCAGAGCTTGGTGAAAACCTCTTGAACGCGATAGGGCTTTCAAATCCAGGAATAGAGCATTTTGCAGACGAAATATCCATTGCAAAGGGCATTAGAAAACCAGTGATTGGAAGCATATTTGGTGCCTCTGCCGAAGAGTTCTCCACCCTGGCATCAAAGATGGAATCGTATGGTGCGGATGCAATCGAGCTGAACCTCTCATGCCCGCATGTAAAAGGCTTTGGTTCAGAAGTCGGGTCTGATCCTGATCTGGTCGAAGAGATCGTAACTGAGGTAAAAGCAAAAGTTAGCGTACCCGTATTTGCCAAACTAACCCCGAACGTCACTGATATTGTTAAAATAGCCAAGGCAGCAGAGAAGGCAGATGCACTGGTTCTGATAAATACAGTGAAAGCAATCCACATCGACATATATGCAAGAAGACCGACACTCTCAAACGCCTATGGAGGCTTATCCGGACCAGCAATAAAGCCAATAGGCGTCAGAGCCGTATATGACGTGTACAGGGAAACTTCAAAAGAAATTATCGGCTGTGGTGGAATCTCAAATTTTGAGGATGTGATTGAATATATGATGGCTGGCGCCAGGGCCGTGGAGGTTGGAACTGCACTCAAGACAGCTGGCCGCGCAATCTTTGACAATATCAAGACAGATATCATCCGTTTCATGGAAGCCGAGGGGCTCGATGGTATTCAAGAAATTATCGGAGCGGGTGTGAAAAGATGATCCACGCAGATATAATAAGAAAGGAAAAACTCAGTCCCACGGTATCTACGTTATACTTCCACTGGGATGCAGACGTCAAACCCGGACAGTTCGTCATGGTATGGGCACCAGGTACCGGCGAGATCCCAATGTCCCTGTCCCATATCGGGAAAGAGAAGGCATTCACAGTAAAGAATTATGGACCAACATCAGACATGCTAATCAAATTGGAACCCGGACAGAAGGTATACTTCAGGGGACCATACGGCAGGCCCTTCTCGGTTGTCAAGGGAAAAACACTCCTTATTGGAGGAGGCTCCGGCATGGCTTCCCTGCATCCACTAATAAACAGGAATGCTTTCGGGCTGATAGCCGCAAGAACACGCGAAGAGATCCTCTTTATGAATGAGTTCGAATCAGGAAAGGTAAGAGTCACCACTGACGATGGATCTTTTGGAATAAAGGGCAACGTTCTGGCCGGCCTCAAGGATCTAGACGTTGATGCATTTGACATGATATACGCATGCGGACCTGAGATTATGCTATATAATCTTTACAAGTACCTGAAGGAAAAGAAGGTGAATGCCGAGCTTTCCCTTGAAAGACTGATGAAATGTGGAGTAGGGGTCTGTGACTCCTGTTCGATAAACGGATTCCAGCTCTGCCGTGACGGTCCGACTTTTACCATGGATCAGCTCCAATACATGAATGAATTTGGAACCGAGAAATTGACCTTTTCAGGCACACGCGTGAATGTGCATTAAAGATCAGAAATCAACCTCGTTGTCTCACCGCATGCCTTCTCGATATCCTTGTATTTCAGGCGGATGGTCTCCTTGAGTGATTCTGGAACATCCTTTATGTCAAGTACAGAGATCAGATGCTGCAATTCCTTATCCAGCAGTATCGTTAGCGATCTGAGAGATTCTTGTTTTTCTGGGGCAACTTCCTTCCTCCTTGAGCCAATGAAGCACTCGAAGTGAACTGACCCCTTCTTCGTAAATGTGAACTTCTCACCTGTCTTAACGGTTTTTCCGCACTCGTAGCATTTGAATTCTGCCATTCACGTACATGTCAGCATAAAATTTAAAATTCTTGTAACTTCATACAATATAAATAGTGGATTTCAGGTAAACAACGATCAAGTTTAAGCATTCGGAACGAATCAGAAATTAATGACTGCAGAGGGTGCATTTAATACCAGGTGCATGTTCAACGAGAATGGCAAATGCCATTTCCACGCGTCGTATGAAACCCTGTGCACTTTATGCTTCAATTTTTCTGAACCTGGGTCATCCAAGAAGCCTGTGACCGGGCTGCTAAGCTACATTAACGATCTTGGATTGGTAGGTTCAATATTTCCATCAGGCAATACCTCACAAAGCACCCTAAAATCGGAATAATCTGTTTTTCAGCTCGATTTTTTAGAAACAGACTTTTCCATGGCAAGAAGGTATTTTTTTCTCTCAATACCCATTCCATATCCGCCTAGGCCCCCATTCTTCCTTATTACCCTGTGACACGGTACAATGAGCGGAACTGGGTTCGCCCCGCATGCATTAGCAACTGCCCTGTACGCCTTAGGCATGCCAATTTCCTCCGCGATCTTATTGTATGACCTTGTTTCACCGTAAGGTATCCTGCTTATTGCCGCCCATACGCGTTTCTGGAATTCCGTGCCCTGGACATCGACAGGAAGATTCAGCTTCTTGCCATCGAAATATTCAAGAATTGCATTCATGCGATCCCTGACCTCCTCTGATTGAAGCAATGTTGCCTTGTGGAATTCTGAAGAAAGCTGCCTGATGAGCTGGTCGGGTGCATCTGCCATACTGACACTGCATATTCCCTTGTCGGTCTCCGCAACAAGAATGAAGCCCAGTTTGCTTTCTGATATCAGGTACCTTATCTGTATACCTGCCCCGCCCTTTCTGTATTCGGAAGGTGTCATGCCAAGCTTCGATTTCGAATCCCTGTAAAGCCAGTTCTGGGAGTTGTATCCTGAATTATATATTGCACGGGTTACGGGTTCTCCCTTTCTTATATTGTCCTTCAGGCGCATTATCCTGCATTCTTCGGCGTATTTTCTGGGCGAAATTCCCAGAACATCCATGAATGCTCTCTGGATGGTGAACTTGTTCACCTGAAATCTCTCCTCTAGAAACTTCAGAGAAAGATTGCCTGAAGTGTTTTCCTTTATATATGATGAGACCAGATCAACCAGTCTGCTCTTTTCCCTCTTTTCAAAAGGGATTTTTTCCTTCCTGTCGCTTGTTCTCTTCATGCCCACTTTACGTCAGGAATTATCCACTAAAAGAGGTTTTGTCTATTTCTTGCTCCTGTTTCAAAAGGAGCGTTGTTGAAATATACCAGAAAACAATGCATTGATGGGCTTGTGAGGTAGCCTGGATATCCTGTTGGCCTTCGGAGCCTATTACCCGGGTTCAAATCCCGGCAAGCCCGTTCCAGGTATTACGCATACTTAGTTGAAATAGCACAAACCGTATATTAGTGGTGGTGAAATACTTGGTAGGAGAGGGGCAGCATGTCATTTGAAAACAAGGAAGTTGAGTGGGATGTAATGGATATAACGATCCACGGAACAATTACTGCTCCGACAGAAATTAAGCCGCATTCAGCTGTCGTTTTTGTAGCAGGCAGCGGTCCAACTGATAGAGATTGGTGTTCACCACTGTTGCCAGGTTCAAACGGAACCGCAAAAATATTGGCTGAAGAGCTTGCTAAGCTTGGTTACCTGACATTACGATACGATAAAATGGCATCCGGACCTTTAGCGAGGGAAAATCTCCATAAATTCATGGGGAAAGCGAGCATGCAATCTCACATGGAGGAG
>JAKACH010000066.1 GCA_021821635.1 Thermoplasmata archaeon
CCAGGATGCAATAGCGATCAACCCGAATAACGCATCATACCATTACAACGCAGGAAAGGCAATGCAGGATCGTGGCAAGTTCGATCAGGCACTGGAGGAATACGAGAAGGCAATAAAGCTGGATCCTGATAACGCAGAATATCATTTCTCACAGGCATCTTCTCTTCTGAAGCAGAGAAAGACAAAGGATGCAATGAAGAAGCTTGATGATGCGATAGCACTCGATTCAAGCAATGCAGCGTATCACTATGAAAAGGCCACTGCTCTCCTCAGGCAGAGGCAGTATGACGAGAGTCTCAAGGAATTCGACGCCGCCATCTTGCTTGACAGCAAGAACTCAAAGTATCACAGGGAAAAAGCAGCAGCGTATTCTGAAATGGAAATGTTCGATCAGGCACTCGAGGAATTTGACAAGGCAATAGATATCGAGCCGGAGATAGTTGATTACCGCCGGGACAAGGCAAGCCTTCTCCTGGAACTTTCAAGGCATGAAGAAGCTGTAAAAACTATCGAGGACTTACTGAAAATAAAGAGCGGCTATCCAGATATATGGGTCACTTACGCGGAAGCGCTTACTTACGCGAGAGGACAGAAGGATGGCATTGAGGGTCTATACAAGGGAATACGAGGAAAAAGTGTCACACCAAAGCAGCTGTGCGAGGCCGTATCAGATCAGCTGAAGAAGGAGTCCCCACAATCAGTGAAGCAGATGTTTATCCAGTACTACAGGGAAAACTGTGACAAGAAATAATCAACAACTTTCCCTTTTATAATCACCGACAACACTACAAAATTATAAATTATGTCTTAATATGCCCTTACTGCGGGTCCGTAGCTTAGCCAGGTAGAGCGATGGACTCTTAATCCATAGGCCGGGGGTTCGAAGCCCTCCGGACCCGCTTGATATTCGTGTATCTCTGGTGATATTTTAATTATTGGATTTTTTGAGTGTGATGGAATGGAAAAACATTAAACCTCTTCCAGTATTCAATCAGGTGAACTCAAAAAGGGCATCCTTATTTTGGACGCTCATTTTTATTACTTCAATTACTGCCATGGTTTTTATAATTCTCTTTATGATATTTTACACTCCTAATCCGCCACTTTGGATCATTATCTTGTTCTTTTCATTTGAGTTCATTTTCAACATATCGTTCTATTATTTCTGTATGGCATTAAGGAGTTGGCGAAGATCTCGATTCCAGAATGAATGATAACAACTGTGCCACAGGAGTGATTATGTTTAAATTAGTCGGTTGGTGAATTTAATACAGATGGTTGGTTCGAGTCAAACGAAGAACGAATCACTGAATGCCTATACCCTATTTGCGGTTAAGACCTACTTCCCCGCAATATTTGCCAATTCAGAGGCAATCGAAGGAATCATTTCTTGGTGGCATCATCTCAATTCACGCGCTTTGCATAGAAAATCTATACTGTTAATTTGCTGGCTTTATTTCTTGAGTCCGCATCCTGATCTCACTTTTTGCTGCGTTCCAAGCGCTGGCAAAAGGGCTTAACAGCGAGTTTACGAGCTGGACGGTCGGCATAAAAGAATATAATAGTTGGTAGATTTCCTTTTGTGAGTAAAGTCTTGAACTGCGATATATGCAACGGGAAAGCAGATTTAACCTTCAGAAGAATCGAAGTTTGGAGAAGCGATACATGGCGGCTTACTATGAGTACTTTCTCAGAAGTCAGGGGGTTCTGTTATCTTGAGCCGATCAAGCACATTGAGCATGTAACTGAACTTGAAGGCAAGGAGGCAGATGAATTCGGTAAAATTTTAGCTTGTGCATCGAAAGCAATTAAAACGGCAACAGGATCCAAGCTTGTTTACGTATACATATTTGGAGACCACATTCCTCATCTGCATGTGCATCTTGCTCCTCATTTTGACGGTGATAATTATGCGGATGACGTCATAAAAAGGGGCATAAATATCAAAGAAGATGTTATGACAGATGGCGAGCAACGCAAGTTGGGGGGCGAAATCAAACGGCAACTGTGGAGTTTACTTTAACCGGCTGATCTTTTATAATTCATGAGTTAAAGATAGAGAAGTAATGCAAGTTTCAACAGTTACACAACAAATAGAAACTTTCTCGTCCTGTTGTTTGAATCAAGCCGGATTGACTGTAGATTACACTGAAAACAGACTTTACTTAT
The DNA here is from genome assembly GCA_021821635.1 of Thermoplasmata archaeon. GTDB lineage: Archaea > Thermoplasmatota > Thermoplasmata > Thermoplasmatales > Thermoplasmataceae > UBA582. The sequence continues at coordinate 2,170 of JAKACH010000066.1, forward strand.
TTAACATTTATTCTGTCTTATAATAGGCTAACGAGCCTCAGAGCCATCAATATATATAATGATAGAAGCTCTACCAGTATCCTTTGGAGATGTTTATACCGTATTCAAGGAATCCTTTAAGAGACACCAGCATTACCGTCCATCCCTCGCAATGTGAATATGAGTCTTCCAGTCCTCTCTCATTCTCCTTATATCCCGAGTGCTTAATCGTAACCATCGTTTCGCTTTCACTCAACTTATCGAATAAAATCTGGACCTTCGATCTATCGCCATCTTCATTGAACCAGTCAAGCTGTATTTCACTGTTCTTTACGAGCTTAGTGACCTTCATCCTCTGAACAAATGAAATATCCGTAAATTTCCAGTCAACAGAGGCTCCAGCAGTCATTGGTCCACTGACGCCCCCTGTAGCAAAATAACTCTCAACCTTTTCTGGGTTCACAATTGCATCGAACACATCATCAACTGGCTTCTTGATCTTAGCGTGAACCTGAACTTCCAACTTCACTCTATATCACCATGATAGCATGAAGAGGATAAATATAAATGTTATGAAATTATAACATGTTAGTGAATTTACAACATGTCGAACGATCTCAATAGAGTTCAAGATGACGGGAAAGTGTTCAAGGCGCTTGCCGATAACAAAAGAAGACTGATTTTAGACCTGCTTAAAATGAGGCCAAGAACCACCGGTGAAATCTGTGCCTACTTTAATGATGTGGATAGATGCACAATAATGATGCATCTTGAAATACTTCGAAGAGCGGAACTCATCATTTCAAAGAAAGAAGGTAGATTTAGATGGAACTATCTCGATGCAATCCCGATCAAGAGGATTCATGACAGATGGATAGGACAATATGCGAATTATGCTGTCGAGATGTTGCAAAGACTAAAAGAGAATGTAGAAGGAACTGAACTTGACAGATCGGAATCTTGATTTGAACCTAAGGAAATGTTTCCTTCTTTGGTAAAACTAGGATCAATTCATAGGCTTTAAGTAGGAATATTATTTCCACACTGTAAGTATCTTCTCCCTGTTGAAGGAATTCCTGCTCAGGAAATATATACCTATGGTTGCAATCAGGAGTCCCAGGGAAATTATCAATATATTTGTACTACCTGAAAGAGAAATGACCTGGACCTCCCCCAGAACGTAAAGGACGAAGAACGGTATGAGTGAGGCTGCCCCTAACTGGTAAGCGGTTTGAACGCTCGTGGCTCTTGAGGAAGCAAGCGTTCCGGAGCTGATTCCATATAGCATTGCCAGCGGCATTCCGATGAATATTAGAATCAAAGAAGTTGTGTTCGGGAAATAATAGTAGCCTATGTACTTGGAAGTTGTAATATCGATCAGTGCATAAAATACAAAAATTCCCGTCCAAACTGTCGCGATAACGGGAATAAAGGATGCAATATATTTCCCGACCAGAATCTCGCTATCAGATGTCGGTGTTGCAAGCAGAGGTTCCAGACTCTTTTCAATTTTTTCTCCAACCAGGTTATATGACGTGATGTAAAGAGGCATTAATGCGGCAATAATCATGAAGAAGAAAGCAAAGGAGCTGAGAAGACCTACAACTGTTGAAGCTGGGATAGATTTTGTGGAAGTTTCATGAAATAGGATAAGTGGGAGTCCAACTGCTACCAGAAGTGGTATGAAAAATGTAAGGACAACAAGAGACCTTCTCTTTCGATATATACGCATATCTTTTTTTGCAACAATCCATGATTTCCAGAGTCTCATCCTATTTCTCCTTCACAAGGTTGAAATATGCGTCTTCAAGCGAACCCTTCAATTCATTTACCGCACGAATCTTTCCACCGGCTGCCGCTATAGCGCTTACAACGAGAGGAGTATCTCTATCCATATCTACAAGATCAATCAGGAGCGTTTCACCATCCTGGGCAACATTACCGAGATTGAGATCCTTCACGGACTGGAGTATCCTGCTGTTTATTTCAGCAAGTGTTATAGATATCCTGTTGCCTGAAAGAGATTTTTCAAGGTTTGCAGGGGTGTCAACCGCAATAAGACGTGTTTTAAGCACACCTATTTTAGTGCAGATTCTCTGCGCCTCGTCCAGGTTGTGCGTGTTAAGCATAATTGTCCTGTTTTCCTTCTTCAACTCAAGGATGAAATCCCTGATCGTCTTCGCTGCTTCCGGATCAAGGTTAGCTGTTGGCTCGTCCATAATCAGTATTTCCGGATCGTGAATTATCGCTCTTGCAACAGCAACCTTCTGTTTCATTCCTTTTGAATATGTGCCGACTGTTTCGTTCCTCTTATCCCACAAACCCAGCATTTTTAGATATTTTTCTATGTTTTCTTTAACTAGTTTTTCTGGTGCCTCATACATTCTGCCGTAGAATTCCAGGTTATCGACTGCGCTGAGTGAATCATAGAGTCCAACATTATCAGGGACAAGGCCAATTAATTTCCTGGCCTTCATGGATCCATCACTGTTTGCAATATCATAGCCGCCAATTGACACGGAACCGCTGGTCGGGGGTATCAGGGAACACAGTATCCTGACGGTGGTTGTTTTTCCCGCACCATTTGGGCCAAGGAGTCCGAACACTTCTCCTTTATCTACATGGAAGGTCAGATCCTCTACAGCTGTATTTTGCTGAAATTTTTTAGTAAGGTTATGGACATCAATAGCAGGACCCAAGCCAACTCCCTCAGTCTTAGAAGGCATAATGGAAGAGATAATAAAG
>JAKACH010000067.1 GCA_021821635.1 Thermoplasmata archaeon
CGAGATTCCACAAGCTCACAGGTCACAACAATGGTCAGCTAAACATAAACGTGCAGAAATACAAGACGCAGGGGAAAACCAAGTATTCGGTCAGAACACGCCTCTTTTCGGGAAGGATAAGCATGTCCATGGACTCACATAACTGGAATTTTGGAAGGTGCATGTCTGATATCTTTGAGGGATATGAGAAGCGCCTGTCCAAGATCAAGGAGAGAGCATAGATGCCGGGTGAGCTCTCTGAAAAGCTGCTGGATGCGGCCCAAAAGAAGAGCAAGTACGCAGAAGTCAGATTCATGGAACTCGAGGGATCAGGGGCAGCTTACAGGAATGGTTCTTTCGAGGGAGGAGCATACTCGAGATCTTACGGATATTCTGTAAGGGTCCTTAACAACTCTCTGGCGATGTCGTTTTCAAACTCAGAGAATTTTTCCGATCTTCTCAAGGCGCTTGACACAGCGGTAAAGAGATCCATGTCTCCCGGGAAGTCTCAAATAGTAACGAAGAGCGAAGGGAAGAAGGAATGGGTTGTTTCAGGATCCAAAAAGGTCGATAATGTTTCACTGGAGGACAAGATATCCATGCTCAAGGATAACGATTCCTTGATGAATTCACTCGGATCTCAGGTAAGGATGAATTATATTTCGGACAGGAAAGTGAAACAGGTATTCTTGAATAGCGAGGGTTCAGAGATAAGGGGGGAGTTTACAAGGGTCAGCTACTTTTATTTCGCAGGCATACTTGAATCTGGAGAATTCGAGCAATCTACCGGAGAGTTCGGATCCACAGGCGGATACGAATACTTTGATTCAATTAACCTTCAGGAGCGGATAAGCAACGATATCGCTGCCATCAAGAAAGCAATGAGCGCCAATCATTTGAAGCCTGGAAAGATGGACGTAGTAATCGGACCCGAGATTTCTGGTATAGTGGCGCATGAATCCGCTGGTCACCCGACAGAATATGACAGGATAGTGGGAAGAGAAGGGGCACTGGCTGGTGAATCCTTTCTGACAGGCAAGAAGTTGCCTATGAGAATTGGATCAGAAGCTGTCAGTGTTATTGATGATCCATCCATGAAGGGGAGCTATGGTTTCTATGTATACGATGACGAGGGCATCAGATCACGCAGGAGATATCTGTACAGAAAAGGCTACACAGACGAGTTTATACACAACAGGGAAAGCGCAGCAAGGCAAGGAGTGGCGCCCAATGGAGGAGGAAGATCTTCATCATGGAACATGGAGCCATTGCCCAGGATGAGCACGACTTACATTGAACCCGGCGATTACACCTTTGACGAACTGGTTGAGGGTGTCAAGGAAGGCGTTTACATCAAAAACTTCACGGAATGGAACATAGACGATATCAGGTTTAATGAAAAATACGTGGGAAAGGAAGCCTATCGCATAAGCAATGGAAAAATTGCGGAACAGGTAAGGCGTCCGGTCATAGAGACAAACACGATAAAGTTCTATTCGGCGATAGACGCAGTTGCCCGCGAAATGGAGTTCTTTGCAGGAGCGTGCGGAAAAGGAGACCCGGAACAGGCTGTTGATGTCTGGATGGGCGGCCCTCATGCGAGGCTCAGGGATTTATATATACAGTGAGGTGCGCGCATGGATGTTAATGAAAATATATTGAAAATACTCAGGAACAAGGATTTAAGTGAATATGTTGTCGCAACCTCCGTGACCGATACGGACCAGGTTAGGTTTTCAGCCAGCTCCAAGGATCTTTTTAATCACTGGTCCGAGAAATCTGCAGCAATTTTTATCAGCAGGGGCAGGAAGATCTTTTCTACCACGATATCAAATGTCGCTGCCCCAGAAAGCGAGATTGACAGGGCAGTTTCCATTCTCAATACCCTGCCGGAGAACAGCAACTATATGGGAATGAGCGACAGCAAGCATTCATACGGTTCATTAAGGAAGTTCAAAAAGATAGACGCAGATATAGATGATGTGGCTTCAACCATACTGCATTCAGCGCTTGACTCAGGATCTGACAGAGCTGCTGGTCTTGTCTACAACGAGTTTTCAACAGTATATCTGGATACACAGATCAATGAGGTAGAGTATTCCGAAGGGGGATTGCATGTCCTGGTCCGGTCATTCGCAGGAGAAGGAACCGGGCAGGAGTCAACCCATCTCGGCTTTGACTCCAGGCGGAGTGTGAAGAATCTTGAAAAAATGGGAAGGGAAGCAACAGAAACCGCGAAGCTGGGAAGCAAATTCTCTGAAGGCAAGCCCGGGAAATATGACATTCTTATGTCGCCTTATCTCGTGGGAAACCTTATGACTTATGGGTCATCGCTCTTCTCTGCTTACAGCGTAGACGCAGGTATGAGCTGCTTCGAGGATAAAATCGGCCAGAAGGTCGCATCAGGCATGGTCAACCTTGTCGATGATCCGCTTAATTTCAATGGAGACGCAGCGGTACAGGTGGATGAGGAAGCTACCCCTACCCGGCGGCTCCCCATGATTGAGGATGGTATCTTGAAGACATATCTTCATTCCACGTCAACTGCAAGAAAATTCGGCACGAAAACCACAGGAAACGCAGGCATCATATCTCCGCACCCATGGCAGCTGAACCTTCTTCCAGGAAAAGAGAGCGTTGATGAAATACTGCATGAAATGAAGCATGGGCTCTTCATAAAGAATGCGTGGTATACAAGGTTCCAGGACTACAGGAATGGCATTTTCTCTACAGTTCCAAGGGATGGCATCTTCACCGTCGAGAATGGTGAAATCACGGGCTCAATCCGGGGAATAAGGATCAGCGATGCGATTCCAAGTATACTGAAGAACATAGATAAGGTATCCAGGGAACAGATGAACGTCAAATGGTGGCAGGAAATACACTCCTCATTTATGCCATATGTACTTGCACGCGACGTGAATGTTTCCAAGTCTTTTTGATGTAATGATGCATCATGGGCATGTCGCCGGGTAGGATGCATCCGACATAGCTGAGGCAAAACTTGTCTCTGCGTTCTTTATTGTCAAAATGGACGAATAGTTATCCAACATATACTGTGGCGAATAATCCGTCAGCGACATGGGACTTATGACGTACATGTTGAGAATCCAGGTACCTCCAGGCCCAGTTATTACCATTACCGTATTGATCTTATGCGGCGTATAAAGGAAGGCAGAAGCGCTTGAAGTACCGTTAAGGTGATCAACGGTCGTGATGTTTTCGATTATCCTTACAATAGATCCTGGCAGTCCGGAAAAGTTTAGTTCCGAAAGCCCAGTGGAAACGAGCTGGCTGGCTTGAATGGGAGTTCCGCCAACGACGTTATTCAATCCATCAGCGGTTGCATTGAGGTACAGGTTGTAAAGGTAATAAGGATAGAAATTCACTGTAAAGCTGCCTGAAACATTTGTTGCTGCATGAACGTATGAGAATGTCCTGAAGAGCAAACCTGGGACAGCAGTATTATTTGCAAATGGAGCGTGGTTTAGCTGTATGTAAGGTGTCATGTTGAGATATTGTGAGAAATAGTCAAGCAGCATCCATGAATCAGCTGCGCCAATAGGACATCCATACCATGAGGAAAGATAAACATTGACCTGTGAGTTTGGAGCATAGTCTACATTGGATATCTGGTAAAACTTTCCAAATGGGATTGTCACCGGTTTTATGTTTGCCGTGTTCTGTGTATTCTGTGTATGCGTAAATGTGACAATGCCGAGGCCATATGGGACACCCAGCCCTGCCCCCACTATCACAACAGCAATTATGACCGGCAACCAGGTCCTGATCCTGTCAAGTCTTTCTGCCACTCATGAACATACCAAAACTTGCTATTAATTTGTTGTGATAGATGCAAATTTTAAGTTTGCATGAAGATTTTGCTCTTTCGAAATCAGGAATGAAGGCTTTCCTTCACCCGGGACATTATTTCAAGATATTCGAGAGCCTTCTTGACTCCCATCGATGCATCAGGGTAATGCACGCTGAATAATTCGCGCTTCATCTCCTCTTCCCTTCCTATTCCCAGAATGGGGGCCGTTATTTCTATGAACTTCGAAAGATACACAGAACCGGTGAATATCTTTTCAATGGTAGCCATGATGTTATTATAGTCGTCGAAAATGATTTTCCTGTTTTCCGGGAACATTGATGCAGCAACAAATGCAGTTACTGAGTCCTGTCTGGGTACAATCTCTTCCTCAATGCCCTTCTTAAGGGCTGCATAGTTTGTCGCTCCGCTCGTGAATCCAAGGGCATAGATCAGGTGCTGTCTGGCATCATCCTGCTTCGTTACTTTTATCTTTTCCATGATAGCTGAAGCAGAATTTCCCGTCAGGGCAGCAGCAACTGCAAGCGATCTTTTCAGATTTGGATCAAATGTGTCATAACTGGAAAAGCTTACTGAGAGCTGTTTTGCATATTCTTGATCCAGCTGGACAAGCATTGTCCTGATACTTCCTCTTGTTACGGTGATTGAATGCTTTTCATCTTTTGCCGGTTCTCCCAGGGCCTTGTTGAATTTCTGCAGATATTTACGCAATCTCTCTTTAAGAACAGCATTCGAAGGATCAATCATATAGAGCGAATAGAGATCGCTGGCAATTGAACTCATTATAAGATCGTCCTTATCGTTTGACATCAGATCGAGGACAGGAAGATAATCCTTGAAACCAATTTTTCCGGACATGAAGAGGGCAGTCATGTCATTTAGTATGCCCCATTTGTCGAGAACGCCCATTAGTGAAGCATGTTT
>JAKACH010000068.1 GCA_021821635.1 Thermoplasmata archaeon
AATACCCTGACGCCGTCGAACGGCCTGGTGTAGTTGCTGTGCTTCAGCATTCTCACATATGTTGGAGATAGGCCGAGGATTGAGATGCCATGCCTGGCAATCATGTCAGGAACCCTGTCTTTGCTCGGGTAATCAACTGCCCCGCTGTAAACAAACACAGAGGCGCCCAGGGCATTTGCCCCCAGTATGTACCATGGACCCATCATCCATCCCAGATCTGTGATCCAGAAAACTGTATCCTCAGGAGTGACATCGATATAGTATTTGACCTCCTTGACTATATTTATGAAACTGCCGCCGTGCACATGAACAGTACCTTTTGGCTTTCCTGTTGTTCCGGAAGTATAGAGCATTATGAATGGATCCTCCGGATCCATCTGCCTGGATAGGACATAATCCCCTTCCTTCATTAGCCTCTCGAAAGAAAGGAGATGTTCCTTTTCCTCATTAATCCCGGACGCAATTATTTTAAGTTCCCTGAGGCCGGAGATTGACTGCAGCATGTCTATGGATTTCCCCTTTCTGCTGTAATGTGAAGAGGCGAAGAGATAGGTTATCCCGGCATCTTCCACCCTCTTCCTGACCGCTTCCTCTGCATATCCAGAAAATATGGGAACGGCAACTGCGCCGATCCTTATTACGGCGTACATGGCTTCTACCGCTTCCTTGGATAGGGGCATGAATATACCTATCCTGTCTCCCTTCTGGATGCCAAGCGACAGGAGAGACCCTGCAAGTTTCCCGACCGCAGAATCTAGGTCCCGATAAGATAATTTTCCGGTCCTGCCAGATTCTTCCTCCCATTTTATAGCCGTGCTTCTTGAGTTTTTCCACCTGCCAACGCAATTATATTCAGCGTTTATGAGGCCGCCTGTAAACCATTTGGTGAATGGTATCCCCGCTGAAGAGTCCAGGACCCTGCTGTATTTCCTGTCAAATTGTATGTTGCAGTCATCGATGACCTGAGGCCAGAATTTTTCAGGTTCCGAGTCAGCGAAGTTGTATAGCTGATCCAACGTGCTGAAGCCAATTTTCTTAGCCAATTTGAAAATGTTTGTTGCCTGAATTGTTTCCTGTGTAGGCTGGTAAGCAAAATCCTGCATTAGGCACTGATCTGGGCTGATTATATGACTTTTGCCGATCCTCCGGGTCAGGGTTCAGATCCATTCCTATCAGATCTTTCAAGTTATTGATGTTTTCATGGATCCGAGAACATTAAAAGATGTTGTCCGCTCGAATACCGGGTTTCCGCTATACTTTCTTAAATTCACATTCTTTGTTGCGAAAGAAATTATTACTCCCATGGCATGCGTATTAAATGACACAAAAGATTGTGATAGCGGGAGGTACGGGTTTTATTGGAAGACATCTAACCCGGTTACTCCAGACTCACAATTATGAGGTCATCATACTTACCACAAAAACGTTGCCAGAAGATGCTTCTGGTGTAACTTATGTTCATTATGAACCCGGGAAGGACCCGGATCCGGAAGTCATGTCTGCTATATCCGGTTCGTATTCTGTGATAAATCTTGCAGGTGCTAGCATAGGGAAGAAATGGAGCAATTCATATAAGAATGTCCTGTTCGAGAGCAGGGTCAACAGCACATACACGATTGTATCGGCTGTGAATTCAAGCAAGGAACCGCCTCTTTCCGTCATAAATGCATCAGCCATAGGTTATTATGGAGATCGCGGTTCTGAGAACCTGACCGAGGAAAGTCCTCCAGGAACGGACTTCCTGAGCAGGCTATGCGTCGGCTGGGAAGAGGAGGCAAAGAAGCTGAACAATTTCATAACAAGGCTGATTACACCGAGGTTTGGTGTAGTTCTTGGGGCAGACGGAGGGGCATTCCCGGAGCTTTATGGACTTGCTGTCAAGGGAAGGGGAGCAAGCTTCGGCAATGGAGACAACTGGATGTCATGGATACACATCGATGATCTTTGCGAAGCCATACTTTTCCTGATGAACAAAACTGAACACTTCGGTGTCTTCAACCTTGTTGCCCCAAATCCAGTGAGGAAGGAGGAGCTCCAGAATATTATTGCAGATGAGATCAAGAAAAAGGTAAGTCTGAAAGCCCCGCGGATGCTAATCCGCCTGATTGGCGGCGAAGGGGCCGTCAACGCACTATTCTCAAGCCAGTATGTGCTTCCGCAGAGACTACAGGATGCTGGTTTCGACTTCAAGCACGAGGATATTCGAAAGACCGTCAAAGAGCTGATAGAGGAAACACGGAATAGTAACCAGAATCATGAGCCCTTAAAGGCATGAAAGTCTCGATGTCAAATATTATTCTTTTCGCATGAAGGGAGCAAAAAACGCAAACAACCTGCTTTCCATGAACAGGCTGGTTTCACTTTCTGCTTGACATAAGGATAACAATATATATTTCAGGGAACATTGTTCACCCATGTCAGGTTTACTTGAAGGCAAAACAGCAATTGTAACAGGAGCAGGTTCCGGGATAGGAAGAGAAATGGCTCTCCTTTTCAGTAAGGAAGGTGCCAACCTCGTCCTGGTGGATGTGGTTGACAAAACCCTAAAAGAAACAGTATCCCTCATTGGGAGACCGGATTCAGTGCATTCAGTCACGCTGGATCTAAGAGGTCCAAAAGCCGCAGATGACATGGTAGCGATGTCTATCAAGAGGTTTGGGAAGATAGACATATTATGCAATAACGCCGGAATAATGGATGGTGTAATGGGAGCGGCCGAAGTCTCTGATGATCTTTGGTCAAAGGTTATGGACATCAATGTAAACGCACCATTCAGATCGATTAGATCTGCGATCCCGTACATGATCAGCCAGGGGCATGGAGTTATACTTAACACAGCCTCGGTAGCAGGACTGTTTGGAGGAAGGGCCGGAGTAGCCTATACCGCCTCAAAGCATGCGCTTATAGGACTGACAAAACATACTGCGTCTTTTTACGGTGACAAGGGAATAAGATGCAATGCAATGGCTCTTGGCGCCGTAACCACCTCTATAGGATTGGGATCGGATAAACCAAGCGAAACTGGAATGAAGGTTATGCAGAAGACTTTCCCCGCAATGCCACAGCCAGCGAGCCCAAAAGACATTGCAAATGTTGCACTATTTCTTGTTTCGGACATGTCAGCTACACTGAATGGATCAATAGTGGTAGCCGATAAAGGCTGGACTGTATACTGAGGGGCGGTGATTGGCTGCATATCATGAATAGATGCGGCCTTTAATTGCATTTATAGCATCCAATCGCTGTGATATGGCCTGTCAAGTATGCCGGATTGATTGTTTATATCTTATATTATACTTTATCAGGTTCAATCAGGACAAATTGACAGGTCTATTTCAATCCTACGAAACTACTTGGCACATTTCAAGTATCATGACCGCATGAAGGAAGCATGGAATCTGCCAGTAAGGGATCATCGGATGTGCTTTTCACACTGATTAAGGTCGGCGCTATACTGATAATAGTGGATGCCGCTCTCAGGCTGGTTCTTGTTGCACTGTTTGGATCTATAGCATTTTCCGCAGGCATCCCATCGGGCATAGGCATATCTGTTTCAGGTGCATTCGGCGCTGCTGTCCTGCTGCTGTTGATTCTCCTGGTTCTGGGTATCATCTTTGGCCTTCTGATCTTAAGCCAGGCAAGAAAAGTGATGGAGAACCCGAAGGATACAATTCACTCGATATATGTGCTTGTGCTTGCGTTACTTTCTTTCATAGTGGGTGGCGGTTTTATTGTTGGGTCGCTCATGGTTATCGTGTCCATTGTCCTGATCATGGCGTCAGATGCATCGTTTTCATTTAATTTCTCCTCACTCGTGGGCAAGAGGATATGCCCGAACTGTGGACTGGTCTCTCAGGGTAGCGCAAATTTCTGCCCCTCATGCGGAAGAAAGTTCCAATAATATCATTGATTGCTGCAGGCACAGGACTTATCTTCTCACCGTCGGAGAAGGACACATTTTTATTTGTTGAAATTATGCAGATGTGTGTTTAGTATTGCAATATTCCTTGCTGCGATGGGCATAACCTTGCTTGAGATGTCTGAAGCAACAGCGGTTGGGATTGCCCTTTTTGCGGAATCAAAGAAGGCCGCTGTATTCATTGCTGTAATTCTTGGCGTTCTGGTCATATTTGTACCCACCGCATTCATAGGAAAATACATCACTCTGCTGCCGATTTTCTATGTCAGGCTGATCTCTGCAGTCCTGCTTCTTTATTTCGGTATCAGGCTTATAAGGAGTTCCAGGAGATCCGTTAAATTTTCACTCGGCATAAAGGCACCTCATAAGGAAGAGCCGGAAGGCCACAAAGACCTGATGTACACTGGATTCTCAGTCGGTGCCGTAGAAGCATTTGAGGCTGCGATAGTTCTCGTTGCTCTCTATCCAAACGGCTACCTTGAAACCATAACAGGCCTCATTCTTGGGTCTATCCTCGTCGTAATTGCAGGGTTTATCCTTCACAGCCAGATCAGGAAGGTAAAACAGGCAAACATGAAGATAGCAGTATCGGCTCTCCTTCTCACGTTCTCTGCATTCTGGTTCACGGAAGCCTTTGTCACCATAAGCGACCTCTATCTCATACCACTGTTCATCGTTTTCTTTGCCATAGTTTACATAATTGCGCACTGGAACCTTACAATGGGCTCTTCA
>JAKACH010000069.1 GCA_021821635.1 Thermoplasmata archaeon
TTGCGTATTTATCCACAACGATTTATCAGCAATATCTTTGCGATGTAAGCTTTGAAAAGATACTAGCGGGTCTATCCTTAAAAATCAATCAGGAACTTATCTAACATAATTTTTTAAAATCTGTGTTATCCCCAAAAGCAGGTGCAAGTTTGGAACTTTTCAAAAGGTTGAAGCTGTTCGAAGATTTATTCGGAGACCAGATATCTACAGATTCACTGACGTACACATTACTTAGGGATAGATACGATAGTACTTATTTGAAGAAAGAAAACGATAAGCTTCAATTTCCAGGAAAATTCAAAGAATTTTCTGCTGACGGCAATGAGATCAGGTTCACATTCGAGAATCATTCACTACGTCTATATTTACTGGAAGAAATGATAATAAAGGTGGTTTGGCAGGAGTGTCCAATAGACACACTATTGAACAAAATTAGTCCATTTAAAGGACAGCTTGATACTTTAAACGAAGGGGATTCATATACGGTAAAACTGCAAGATGTCACTATAGTGATCGAAGCAAATAGTACAATTAATTTCTATTATCTCGATAACCTAGTGAGAACAGATTTCCCGCCAGAAATTGGTAAAAAACAATCAAAAATCACTTCCAGCGTGAGACCATCCTCTGCAATATACGGTTTAGGCGAGAAGGCTCTTGGCCTAAACCAGAGAGGAACAAAGTCATTGCAATGGAATCATGACGCAAATGGCCTGTACGGACCAGGCGATGATCCACTTTACCTGAACATTCCAATGTATATTGACATTCAGGGTACTGAAGGTTATTTCATTTTCTACAACAACCCTTCAAGAGCGGTATTTGATCTTTGCGCTTCTGAAAGCAACAGAGTGAAGGCAAGCTTTGAAAACCTCGGTCTTGAATATTACATTGGTTTCGGGAATCTGGCAGATCTCATGACGAAATATTCCCTTGTAACAGGAAAACCAATGCTTCCTCCTAAATGGTCGCTAGGTTTTCATCAATCCAGGTACAGTTACATGAGCCAGAATGAGATTGAGGAAGTTGCAGCAGATTTCAAGAAGAACGATCTTCCGATGTCTGCAATTCACATGGACATTGATTACATGGATGGATACAGGATATTCACCGCAAACAAGAAGACATTCCCTGACCTACGAGCACTATCGGGAAGCTTGATGAAAGATGACATAAGGCTGGTTTCTATAATTGATCCAGGTGTTAAAGCTGATCCCAGTTACGATATCTATCAAGAAGCCGTTTCGAAAAACCTGACCGTAAAGGATCCAGCAGGTGGTCATTTAAACGCACCTGTGTGGGCAGCAATGTCGGTATTTCCAGATTTCAGCATCGCTGAAGCGAGGAACTGGTGGGGGTCAAAATATAGTTACTATTTGAACAACGGTATTTCAGGCTTCTGGCATGATATGAATGAACCTGCAGCCTTTACGCTTTGGGGCGATAATACCCTCCCGGATGCGGCGGAACTTGCCATAGGCAGTCACGCATCCGTTCATAATCTATACGGTCTGTTAATGGACAAGGCAGGTTATGATGGGCTTCTGCGTCTGAGAAAAGAGGAAAGGCCATTCATCCTCTCAAGATCAGGCTGGGCTGGTGTACAAAAATTTGCGTTTGTATGGACGGGAGACACAGCCAGTACTTGGGCTGAAATGCACTCATCTATTTCCACAATCATAAACCTTGGACTGTCCGGCATCCCCCTTACCGGAACGGACATTGGAGGTTTCTCCGGTTCACCAAGCGACGAACTTTTCCTGAGATGGTTTCAGATGGGAACATTCTTCCCATTCTTCCGTGTTCATTCTGCAAAGGGCACAAGGATGCGGGAACCATGGCTGTTTGGTGCCACATACATGCAAATAATCAGGAAATTTCTCAAGCTCCGGTATAAGATGATGCCATTCTATTACAGTCTGGCATACGAGTCGCATATTACAGGTTCGCCAATCATCAGACCTGTTATATGGGAAGATCCGCAATATGATCCGTCCGCAGACACAGTCTTCATGGTCGGAGAAAGCCTCTTCGTTTCTCCTGTCTTGACGCAAAACCAGAAAAATTCAGTGATTGATTTTCCCGGTGGCCTATGGTACTCGCTTTGGGATCATTCGCTCCATAGTTTGATAGAAAAAGTAAATGTTAATCTTGATGAAATACCAGTATTTGTTAAGGCTGGTTCTATTTTGCCGACTGAAATCAACGGTGAGATCGTTATGGAAGTATACTTTGCCGATGACTGCAAAGGCACGCTATATATTGATGACGGTACACAGAATCCAAAATATCTCCTTTACAATTTTTCATCCCACAGGAAAGACAATAGTTTCGAAATCTCAATTTCATTTGATGATCATGGATATCCAAGGTTCAAAAAACTGAGATTCAAGTTCTTCGGGCTAAAGCTAAGTTCAACAGAAACGAAAGGCGCCAGGATTGATAAAGAAGAGAACATACTTGAGATACCTGGCTCGATATCAAATGCCATATTCAAGTAATGACTTTGAGTCTATTTTGAATAAGCAGAAATCTGGTTCCTCAAGAAGAATATTTCCAATTTCCAAAAGTGATATCCTCTTATTTCTAGCTTTTTCATGAGTCTTGTATATGCACAATATCATGGATTTCTTTGAACCATACTTGATGATAAGGTCCTCTCCTTGAAGCTGTTTGGTAAAAAGGAGACCTTGCCTGAAACACTCCTCCGTGGCCCTTAGTCTTGTTATATCCAGAAAGAATTTGTTCACATCTGACTTGACCTTTTCCCATGGAAATGTTCTTCTGCAGTCAGGATCATTATTTCCAGCAAGCGCCACCTCGTCGCCATAGTATATCGTGGGGCGGCCATTCAAGATCATAAGTATGAGATATGCAAGCTTGAACTTGCAAATGTCGTAATGAAGCGTCGTGAGAAGCCTGACTGTATCATGTGAATCAAGTATGTTCATCATCTTATCCAGAGACTGTCCGTACGCAACCACCTCTTCTAAGTAGTGTGAATAGAAACCCATGATGTTTTGCGTTCCATTCACATATGAAATTATGGCCTTCCTGATGTGATAATTCGTCAGCGATTCATAATAATCTTCACTAACCAGGTCACTGCCGAGGCACCAGGCCTCACCTATATGAACGAGACCACTTTTCAGTTTCTCTGTGTGCTGCCTAATTGCACTTATGGAGGACTTCGGAATGCTGTGACCAACATCATACCTGAAGCCATCAACGTTAAATCTTTTCAGATAAAATTCGACCACATTTTTAAAGAAGTCAACAACTTCAGGATTCCCGTGGTTAAGCTTCGGCATCAATCCCACTCCCATGAATGTTTCGTAGGATGGTTTTTTCCCGCCCTTTCTTGCATCATATCTTGAATGGAAAACCTCATACTTCTTCTCATGAAAAATGTACCAGTCAATATATCTTGACCTGTCCCCCTTCTGGAGCACATCCTGAAATGGTGCGAAATAAACCGAACTGTGATTAAACACCATGTCTAGAATGACCTTAATTCCGAGAGAATGGCATTTTTCAACAAGAAGTGCGAGATCCTCCTCGCTTCCAAGCATCCTGTCTATAGCAAAGTAGTCATCAACATCATATCTGTGATTGGAATGGCTGCTAAATAAGGGATTAAGATACAAGTATTCAATGCTCAGGCCCTTGAGGTAATCCAATTTTTCAAGAATACCTTTCAGGTTCCCGCCGTAAAAGTCTGCCCTTCCGGGACGGCTGCCGAACTTTCTGAATTCACCACTTTCACCGGCTAATCGGTTGAATCTGTCTGGAAATATCTGATAGATTATGCCACTTCCTCTTGAACCTATGTCATCTGAATTCTGAAGTTCGAATCTCTCTTCAATTCCATCTCTTTTCAGGGTATAAGATCCACTGCCCTCAACAATAAATACAGCAGCTTTATATTCTCCGTATGAGAGGTCAATATCCCTCCTCAACAGATGCATGTTTGGGAGAAATTCAACATCAAACGGCATTCCCTGGGGATAAATTATGACAATTTGAGTTAAGCCGCCGCTACTATATGCAAATTTACGCTTTTCTATGCTGTGAAACGGCCCTTGTACAGGAAGTCTTATGCTTCTCTTCCTGCTAGTTTTCCGGCCTTTTTCATCCATAAGATTGTACTGGTTCTTCATTATAATAAAAGAAAACTTACCGGGTCCTGTTTCATGGGATAGGCTGCATCCTTTGTCATGTGAAAAAACAAGGTTTCCTTCACTGAAACAATTGTCTGAGCAGGAAAGATAGAAAGTATCACCCTTTTTTGCAGTTCTGAAAGAAAAATTGAGAGCCCACCTGTTCAAAGATAATTCTTTGATCCTAAGCATTAGCTGAAGTAGCTTCTCCTCGGATTAATTACTTTTTATCCGATACTAGAAAAATCGATTAACTTGCCATGAGAAAATAATTTGAATGCGGGGGGCACTCTAATATCGCAGTAGGAATATTTATGTATTTAGATTTACATACTCGATTATGGTATCTTCTGAGCCAAGTAAAACACCCCCATCCGGTAAATCTGGAAGTGGGATGACCAAGTTGGTTGTTGTTATCGTGGCCGTGATTGTTATTGCTGCCGCTGGAATAGGCATCTATGAATT
>JAKACH010000018.1 GCA_021821635.1 Thermoplasmata archaeon
CCATGGCTTGCTTATATGCACTGCTCTCTTTGTAAGCGAATATTTCGGGAGTTCTCCGATCAGTTCGGATATGCTTTTCCCGCTCACCGCCATTAGCTGAAGGACGAGTGCTGCGGTCATTGCTCCATCTCTGCAGAACTGGTGGCTTGAATAAATGACTCCTCCATTTTCCTCGCCCCCGATCTTTGCCTTGATCTCTATCATTTTCCTTGATACGATTGGTGCACCGACCTTCGTCCTGACAAGTGTTGCCCCGATTTCGCTACATACCTCGGCAATGCAGTCAGAACTGCTTATTGGGGTAACGACGACATCACCTTTGTGGGCTGTATACCTTACAATGAGAGAAAGTGTCTTGTCTCCATCTATGAATGTACCGTTTTCGTCTATGAAGACCGCACGATCTGCATCGCCATCATGAGCAATACCGAGATCATAGTTCCCGGACTTCACCAGGCTGAGAAGAGACGAGAGGTTTTCAGGTTTTGGTTCCGATTCTCTCGAGGTGAAGCGACCGTCGGCATTGCAATTCAGTGAAACAAGCCGGCTATTCAGTGCAGTAAGCAAAGCGGGCGTTGTTTGAAATGAAGCCCCGTTTCCTGCGTCAAAAGCCAGCTTGAATGCTGCCTTTGATATGGCTGCTGAATCAACCTTCTTTAGTATCGCCGCAACGTAGGAATCTACAGCAGTATCATCATGTCTTAATGTGCCGCATGCGCTCCATTCAGACACGGCAAACTTTTTTGTAAAATACACATCCTCGACGCCGATCTCATCAACCTCCGAAAGTTCGGTACCATCACGATCTATGCATTTGATCCCGTTGAACTGAGGGGGATTGTGCGATGCGGTAATCATGACACCGTAAATGCCATGAGTCTTGCAATAATACTGCAGGGCAGGAGTAGGGAGTATTCCCAGATCAGTTACGTTCCTGCCTGATGACATTATCCCTGATGCAACTGCAGACTCAATCATGTTACCTGTTACCCGTGTATCCCTTGCAATTGCGATCCTCTCTGCATTGAAGTATGAACCTATAGATTTACCGATCTCCATGGCAAAAACCGGTGAAAGATCGACATTGGGGATACCACGGATTCCGTTTGTACCGAACAGCCTCTTTTTCTGTCCTGATTTCATGTACAATTGATGATTCAGCAATATAATAATCTGAGGATTTCAGGGCTGCTTCGTAAGATCGTATTCGGAGCCGCGCCACTGTATCACATCCATTCCAGAGGCCCTGATCAGGTTGCTCATTGAAATGAATGGTATAATCAGGGCAATAAGGAATACATACAATCCTCCGTTATGATGGTTCTTGACGTTGCGGTATGCAAAGAGAAGATAAGGGGCCAAAAGGAAAAGGAAAATGGGCGTGAAAAAAAGTGAAAAGACAATTCCACCGATCAGAAGTATGATCTCTGAAGAGTAAAAGAGAATCCCGTACCGGAGAATAGATCTGCTTGCACTTATCGACAGGGCAGTCTGCCTGTTTGACCACTCCCTGAATGTTCTGTAATCGTCCGGTGAGTTTATCATTGGAGCTGCAGATTGTACATAGCAGATATCCAGCCCTTTTTTCCTTGCAATCCTCATGATAGCAACATCATCCGAGATGTGTTTCTTGAAGAATTCAATGTCCTCAGGATCGAGGAGATCCCGTCGGAAACTCATTGAACCACCCCATACAAATCGAGTGAGGCGGGATTGCATCAGCCCTATGCCTACTAGGCCCCAGACAGACTTTATCCTGGACCATATTCCGCCTGTAGGCTCAAAGTGCGGGAAGGTCGTGCTGACTCCGATCTCAGGTGATCCCAGCGGTCCTACAAGGTTCCTAAGCCACTGTTTCGGAAATGTTACGTCGGAATCTGCGACTACATAAACAGGAACATCAGGGAATTTCTCGATTGCAGATGCAATTGCCCTGACCTTACCACTGCAATGCTCGCATTCAGCCTTGCTTACGAGATAATCAATCTTTAAATCGCGGATTGCCTGCATAGCTGGATCGGAGATCGAATCGACAACTGCCACGATCCTATAGTTGGGATAATCCTGTTCCAGAAGCGAATTAATATTCTCGTAAAGGGTTACATCCTTTCCCTTGCAGGGAAGTATTACAAGAACGTTTTCAGCGAAGGCTCCGAAAACCTGATCCTTGTAAGCAGGACGGAAGGTTATGGTGATCAAGCCGACAAAAATAAGCAAGAGAATTACAAGAAAAAATAAGTTCAGAAGTGTTAGCGTGAAAAACATTTAGTTACAGGTCAAACGAGGGTGACCTCATCCGTGTCAACCTGACCGACACCGTCGACTGACTGCAGTTTTGATTCAACCGCCCCGATTTTGCCCTCTTCATCGGGAACAATAACTTCCAGCCTGATTGCCTTCAGCCCGAATGCAACTTCCTGTTCCTCGATCTTATTGAGTTCACAGATACCTTCGAGTGCCTCCTTAACGGCTGCCATCATGGATGTTACGTTGACGTCGCTGTCGCTCGGAAGTATCTTGAGAACAACCGCTACATCTCCCATTTGATTCACCTATGGCCCCACAAAGGAACATTTTGAGCAGACATACTTCGTTGAATGTTCCCTGCAGCTATTACATCTACCTATTTCTTCCTGACCGCAGGAAGGGCATTCGAAGATCGAGAATCCAGCTTCTACCAGTCCTTCCCCGCACGATGAACATGTATTTCGACTAGACATTAAATTACCTCTATACTAACTGTCTTGCAGACAGATACTCCACCTGTATTTTCTAACTGTATAAATCCTTTCTCTGCATTCTTTCCAGCTACCAAAATGCAAGGATCTTCGAAATCCTATTTATCGAACCGCAGGATATTCTTGCTATGATAAACATCGTCATACACTCTGATCGTGGGAAGGAAAAAGTGAAGATAGATCGTCATTTCGTGGCATCTGACGAGCCCTTATTTATTGGCCTGATTGTAAGCCCATCTGAAAGGATATGGTCCCTAATGAAAAACGCAGATTCTGCTATCCTGGAGATAGGAGGAAAGTCCTACTCTTTCAGGATTCCATATAAGATCGAAGTCGGGAGGAATTCCATATTTTTCGTTTCGCCAGGTCCGGGTGATTCTGCAGCTATCCTAGAAGCACTCAGATAATGCCAAAATAGAGGCCGGGAATATTCATAAGGACCGCCACTGCTATCGCTATTATGTAGATGGTCTTGTCCCACACCAGCACTTTGTATCCGTCGAGTGGAGGGATTGGGATGAGGTTGAAGACAGCATACCATGAGTTGAGCGCACCGACAAACCCCAGAAGGAAAGCATATCCCGTGAAAGGTGAAAGAACTAGATAAAGTGCATAGAACATTCCTGCAAGAATCATGTTTGTGCCGGGGCCAGCGAGGGATACTTTCCCATTTGTTTCTGCTGAGTATATCCCTGAGACATATACAGCACCGGGAGCGGCAAAGAGAATTCCGAGGATTGAAGTGACGAGGGCAAGAAGTGCTCCCATGACCCAGATCCTGAACCTGCCGAATCCCCCAAGCCGTCTAGCCATATACCTGTGAGCCATTTCATGCATTAGAAAAGCTGTCAGGACGGTCAGTAGAGCAAATCCAAAAAGAATCAGATAGCCGAGACCTGTTCTTGGAAAGGCTATGTCCCTGTAATATATGATTGTGAATGCTGCTGTCAGGACTAATACAGCAGCCAGGATATCTTTTACTTCCTGCCTGTCAAAGCTGTTAATGTACTGCACCATAATCACTATGAGTTGAGTTTCGCCACGTATTCCATGAGCGCTATTATATCCATGGCATCCGAGATCCCGAGGTTCAGGTTATATGCCACATCCAGGGGCTCCGGTCTGAGACCTAGCTTAATTGCCGATCTGAGAAGTGTATTGGATGCTGGATCGTTAAGCATAGGATCTCGCTTCTGTGAAATGCACTTCCTTATGTATGAGTAGACATTTTTTGACAGGATCACGTCCCTTTTCGGGAGATTGTTGAAGATTACAAATATCTTCAGGTCGTTTATTGATTCAACTGTGCTCTTCTTAACCGCCCTCTGGATGACGTCCTTTGAAACCAGCTCATATAGGCGCTCATCGGACGCCCTGTAGTACTCGTCACTGTTGATAAGCTGTATGACGCGTTCCACGGCATCAAGGGGAATGCCTGCTGTATAGACCATCTCCTCCGATGTGAGTATCTTGCCAATCTTGTACTCAACCCGGAAGACCTGAGCTGCATATCCCAGAATAGAGAGGAATTCCTTCTTCAGGTTCATCTCCTCTATCAGCTCATGAAAACTGTCCTCCTTCAGGAGGGCGCCATGATATTGCCCTGCCAGCTTATCAGCATTATCAAAGTCACCTGTCTCTATATAAGAACGTATGATCCACTGGATATTAGTTGAATCCAGAATCTGCGGGTTCTTCTTGAAGAAATCAGTGAGGAGGTTATATTCCCCCGTTTCATAATATATCCTGCAGATCCTGTTGACTATGTCCTGCATCTCATTTTTTGTCTTTATGTATTTCGTACCCTTCATCAGGATGGAGACAGCTTCTGTCGGGTGGTTTATTTCCACCAGGAGGTCACCCAGGTTCCGGAGATTCTCGACGTCTTCAGGGTATTTTTTCAGTATTTCACGCATTACTCTCTCGGCACCGATGAAATCCCTGGATTCGAGAAGGCGCTGTGAAATGATCTTACCAAGAAATAGGCTGGATGTTTCATGGAATAACTGTATCATGGTATCCCTGATCTGCCTGTTGACCCATAATATACGTGATATGTAAAGTATGGCGGCCTCTTCTTCCTTGTTCTTCACATTGACCTTCCTGAGAAGATCAACTACTTCCTGTATCCTGCCAGTCCTGTGATACAGCTTTATCAGGGATACCTCGTTTCCCTGACCAGACTTTAGAAGCTTTTCGGCGGCTTCATATTCGCCAACCTCAATAAGCGCCTCAGGTAGATTGCGAATTTCGCTTTCCTTCATTCCCTTTGCTTCTGCCTTCTTGTATGACTCTATCGCCTTCTCGTAGTTCTTGTTGATCATGTAGTAGTCACCAAGCCACAGATCTATCTGGGGATCCTGAACATTGCCCTGCTCTTCCTGAAGAAATTCTATTCTTTCCTGATCCTTCTTGGCTGATTCCAGCAGCTCTGCGTGCTTTTTGATATCGTCGATCAGCTTTGACTTGCTGATCACTATTTTTCTTGATACCTTTTCAGCTTCCCCAAGGTCATTTTCACGCATGTACCGATCGCGTCTCATCCTTTCTATCCATAGATTCTTTGATCCAACGCGATCAAATCTTTCCACTATCTTGTTCTGCAGATCAGTAAGACTGGAGTCACTCAGGTATTTGTAGAGATCCGAAAGGTCAACGTAGTCCTGTTCCTTCATCTCTATTATCCTGTCAATCATAAGCAAGATGGTGTCTGAATCGCCTTCAAGAATAGCTACCCTGATTGCATGCGCCAGAAAGTCGCGGTTCGTGAGCCGGCCCAAAGCTCTCATTATGCTTTTGCGTGCAGATGCTGTATCATCTTCCTGTATCTGTATTCGGGAAAGCAGGTAATGGTAAAATGGATCCGATTTCCTTGGATCCCGCGAGGCTTCTAGAAGCGCAGATGCTGCTTTTGTTTCCCTGATATCTATAAGTGCTTGTGAAAGCGGATACATGAATTTCCTGCTATCGGACATCTCCTCCGTGTACTTCCCGGCATAGACCAGGCTAATGGCATCAACCAGGTTGCTGACATTGGCGAATGCCTTGCTGGCGAGAAGGCTCGACAAAAGTTCCGGTCTAGTCCTGTTCCTGAAGTTCACGGCGACAGAGACAGCAGTCCAGACAACCGCCTCTGACTTTGTCTGTCTTATCATTTCCCAGAGCGAATCGTCGATAAGTATGAACTTGCCCTTGATCTTGTATAGGGTCATGAGTGCAAGCCTGCTGGAACTTGCTGCGAGATCAATCAGTTTCTGTAACTGCTCCTCCTCACGGATTGAGAAGAAGATTGAGTCAATGACTTGGGGAGAGGAAAGCAGACCGGGTTTTCCCTCTATATGCCTCACAGCCTCCGCAAGGTCACCGGTGTAAACAAGGGATGCCACGAGCAGGTTTTCCACGCCGCTGAGGTCGGCTGCCCTGATTGTAGAGTGCTTATCGATGAAGCTCTCATAATTGCCACTCCTGAAGAGTTGATCAAGCATGAAGAGCGCTGCATCCTTGTCCTTTGGATCTGTGGCCAGTATCAGTTCCGCGGTCTGGTAGGCCTCAGAATAACTGTTCAGCAGGGTGAGAACCTGGAACTTTTTTCTTAGCATTCCGACGGAGTTACGGTTGATTGAAAGTGAAGAATTTATTTCCCTGAGAGCTTCATCGAATAGAGAGAGACGCACAAGCACATCAATGTATTGTAACTTCGCTTTTCCCTCCGGGATGCCCTGGGGGTAGGCTTTTTTCATCGTATCCACATATTCCTGATAACGGCCAAGTTCATACAAGACTTCTGAACGCTCGGCAGCCACGTCCTGATCTTGGCTGAATGATGCACTTTGATCAATGAGTTCCAGTGCTTCTGACCCGCGATCCATCTTTCGAAGGCACCTGGAATGCAGGATGATGAACCTGGGATCATCCTTGAAAATATAGGATGCATGGTTGACTGCCCTAAGGGCCATCTTCAGATCTCCTGTTTCCATGAGTATCTCTATATATTTTGAAAGATAGGTGCTGTCTTCAATTGTGTCAAAGTCAACCTTGCGAACAGCAGCCTGAGCCTCTGGCGCTTTTCCTTCCTGCAGTAAGAGTGATGCCAGATCAATTGACAGTCTGGGATCATCGTTCTTTGCCGTTGCCGACGAAAGGAACTCTATTGCAGCTTTTCTGTTTCCATTATTGATAAAGTTCGCCGATATCTGCATTATATCGCTCGAACTTGGTTTCTGTGCCAGGAAAGCGGAAAGGGTTTCGTATTCATATATGTTGCAGGAGGAGAAAAGATAGGACAGAAACAACTTGTCAGGTATGTTTGCTGCGTTTGCGAGTATAAGTCTTAATGGTGCTCCAGTGGGTTTGCCTCCGAACTCCTTCTTTACTATGGATACGATGTCCTCGAACCTGTTTTCCTTAAGGGCTATGCACATGCCTAGAAAGGAAGCAAAACCCTTTCCATCTGGCAATGCCTGAATCTTCGTCTTAAGGTTCTGCACCTGATCAAGAGAAGATTTTTTTCCTGCGAACAGCGAGGTCAGGTCGTTTGCAGCAGGATCATCGAGTACTAGGTAGTTTAATAATGTCGGATCACCTGAAAGCATTGAAATAAGCCTTTCCATCTCTTTTTCGGATAATTTTCCCTCAACAGCCTCTGAAAGGTCATGCAACTCCCTTTCTATTCTTGAGAGTGGCTTCATAATTTTGGGGTCTGACTCCACGCCTATGTATAGAACTATGCCTATAATATTCTTGCTTAGAACGGCATGCCTGCAAGGATGGCATGTAAGGGATTGATTATTTCAACTGCTTGCCGGTGGTTCTTGGATATTTTCCTGACAGATATTCATCACGCAGGCCAATATATGCAAGTGCATTTGCCTGTGCATATCTTAGATATTCATCACTTCTCCGCACAGTCTTTGCAGGGATTCCCATAAGAACTGAATTTTCCTCGGAAACAAAATTTTCCGTAACGACGGCTCCTGCTCCTACAACCGTGCCAGAATTGATAATAGCCCCTGTCAGAACTATGGCGCCCATTCCTATTATCACGTTATCTCTGACTTCCGCACCATGCACAATTGCATTATGTCCTATCGACACATTTTTTCCGATTATGGTTGGATGCCCGACCTCAACATGTATTGTGGCATTGTCCTGGACATTAGAGTTCTCCCCTATGGATATTGAGGACTGATCTCCTCTCAAGACCGCTGAATCAAATATAGAAACGCCGTTGGAAATAGAGACATCTCCAATTATGGATGCGGTTTCTGCTATGTACACGCCCTTCCCTATCCTTATTGACATGAACCTTTATCTGCGGAGGTAAAATAATCTTTGTCTGACAATAAGTCGAAAATTACGCGAAGTTATATATATCTCTGTAATGTTAGCGATAAGTCGGCTGACAAGTATGGAATCCTTTCTATCTGCATCAGGGGTCGAGAAAACTCAAGCAAAAAGTGAGGCATACTGAAATGTCTGTACCTTATAGAATCACTGTAAGGGTCTCCGAAGAAACTATGGAGAAGCTGGAGGAACTCGTTGACCTTTTCAATTTTGACAGCGTGTCTGATGTGATCAGGAAGGCAGTAGATGAGTTTATAGACAGGAACTACTCCAGCACATCCAAGAAGAAGGTCGATCTTCTAATTCCACGGAACGTGATAGATGAAGTTCAGGAAGAGGTTGATCAGGTAGACAAGATTTCGCTGGAGGATCTCGTTAGAATAGTTTTGAAGAATTACACAGCCAGGAAAATAAACGAAGAGATGAAAAATCTCGTGTCAGGAAGCACCGAAAAAGACAAAAAGACTAGGAAGAAAGGAAGAGACCAGAGTCTGAGCGATTAGAGATTTTATTTACATCACTATCTTTCTATTGTAACCCGAAAATAAAATTAGATATCTTGCATTAGAAGGGCAGTAAAAAATAGTATTATTACCGTTCAGCTAGAATGTTCCTTTTTGTTGAGCTTCGGTCGACTTAAGTTTATGTTGTGCTGAGTGCGCACCATCCAGAACTAAAATAGGTGCAAGTACATCAAAGTATGGCATTGTGTAAAAAATACCCCCTATGCCTGTTGCAATGCTATCGTACCTATCACCGACACGCCACAACCGTAAAATTACGCCACCAATACCCACGAGAATGAGAAGAATTGTTGATCGCAGATACCGAGAGGAATTGACTTGGATGAAGGTTGTAAAAAGGATTAAACTGCCACTGCCTTCGTTTTTCCTTCATTTTTAGGTACGTAGTATCTTAATCAAGCAGCACAGAAGAAGTCAAGGAAAAGCTCAAATATCAAGGTTAAATGGATCATTTGTTAGATTCATAATACTTGACAAGAAAATTTTGATGCTAGGCCCGGGAAAAAATATATTCCAAAATAGAGAACGATAAAAATTTCATCGTTCACATTACTGTTCCATCTGAAGGTGGGTGCGATGTCTCTAACTTCTTCTCCACCGAATTTGCCCCTATGAAAACCAGGACAGGAGCAAGCACATCAAGGTACGGTATTATGTAAAAAATAGCTCCCACCTTTATGAGGGTATTGTTATACCTTACTCCAACTCTCCAAAGTCCAAGTATTATACCTACTATATCTCCAAGCAGAAGAAGTATGGCTGCAATTATAACTAAAACAGCTCCAAACAAGACCAGGCTTAACGATAGAGCCACAACACCGCCAAGAACTAGAAGCAGAGCCAAAATCAAAACGGCAAATCCGACAAGCAAAACAGTTGTAAAAGTATATGGTGTCCCAAACTGTCCATCGACTTCACGAAGGTCCCTGAACGCCGCTCTGTATAATAGTATACTGACGAACCCTATTATTATGCCGATAAGTGCTACGATGAAAAGCGCAGGAATTGCGGTAAAAGGAGATCCTGATTGTATTCCAGAAAGTATTGCTCCTTCAATTGCGCCTGCACCTACTAGTCCAAGGATAATACCAATGATTCCAAGTAAAGACGCAGTTTTAACGTTCTTAATTCCATCCAGGTCCCGTCCAGAAACCGTAAATGTGCTTTCCTGTTGATTACTTATCGAGCCGAATCCTGAAGTCCCTGTCTGGCTGGCTCCACAGGCAGGGCAGATTACTGCATCCTTGTCAATCTTGGCACCGCAGTTAGGGCAAAACTTGAAAGGCTTGCCTTCCGGAACATAGGATTTTTGCTGATCCATGTAAAAAGAAAAGATTATACCCTATATAAGTTTGATGTAAGGTATTTATATTACAACAGATTCTTCAAAAAATGCCAACAAAATAGGAAAAGACCACTTGCTAACGGTTTCCCGAGATGAATACAGTTATGAGTCATTTTCGCAGATGTTAGGCAATTCATCCGCCGGGGATAAAATAGTTTTCAGTAAAAGTTAATTGTCCAGTGGATTTCACCTATAGAGTTACTAATGGTTGTTCTGAAAGACCAGGTCAGTTTGATCAGAAAGAAATTTGGACAGGAAGCAATCAGCCGCTGGCGGGATTTTTCCTTCATTTTGGGATACTCATTAAACGTCGATGATGAAGTTAAGATCGAACTTAACCCTGACAGGCCAGACCTGTTCTCCTTTGCAACACTAAACAGGGCAAGTGAGGTATATTATGGCTCTGTCATACCAAATGATATTAAATTCGGCGGATCGAACGATTCAGTAATATTTAAAAAGTCTGCAATGAACTTGAGACCATATTTTACTGTGTTCGAGGCCACAGGTTCTGAAATAAGAGATCATCTCGACGATCTGATTGACTACCAGGAAAAGTTGCATGAATCTATTGGAAAAGGCAGGAAGAAAGTTTCTATCGGCATCCATGACCGATCCGGTATCAAGTTTCCCATCACATACCAGGGCATGGACAGGAAGAGTACCTCATTTACTACCTATGACGGCTTTAATGGCACGGCGGAGCAGATTTTGAATTCACATCCGCGAGGATCTGAGTATGGAAACCTGATAAAATCTGATAAACTTGTTCCTATAATTAGTGACGATAATGGAAATGTTCTATCGATGCCACCTGTTGTAAATGGAATAACAACCAAGCTTGAGGGAGATACGAGCAAATTTCTCATCGATATTACAGGCACTGAAACCCGCGCGGTTCGTTCTGCGGCATGGATGCTTGCAAATTATTTCAGTGCTCTCGGGCATCTAATTTCCCTCCCAGATGTCTGTTATGAATCTAGAGATATGTATTATGACTGGTGGAAGGTATCTTCAGTCAGGCTCTCGTTATCGACTGTGAAAGGAGTGATCGGTGCCCCCGTGGAGCCCAAAGATGCAGTGAATGACTTAAGAAGAATGGGTCTAATGGCTGTCAATGACACATATCCTCTAAAGATAATGGTCCCGGGGTTCAGGGACGACATTATGGGAGAGGTGGATATAATAGAAGATCTTGCCAAAAGCATCCGCTATTCCGAGATACCGGAAAGATCCATTTCGCTTCCGCTCTCCGGAAAGGCAAACGCAATGAATGATTTCTCCGACAGGATCCGGACCATTTTCATCGGGGCCGGATTCCAGGAGGTAATGACATTCGTAGTTGGCGCACCGGCGCTATATAAAGAGTTTGGTTTGCTTTCGAGCTACGAGATAATGAATCCAAAGAGCACGGATTTCTCCTTTATACGAACTGCACTTTACCCAGGCCTTCTAGACTTCCTGAAGCACAATAAAAGCAGAGGGGTACCGCAACGTATTTTCGAGATAGGACGTGTTGTTACCGCAGACTTGGAAAGGATGAAAGCCTGCCTTATGATCATTGGGCCCAAAACTAACTACGCAACGACAAAATCAGTAGCTGATGCAGTAATACAGAGAATTTCAGGCATGAGGGCGGAAGTTGCAAGTACATCCATTGAAGCAATAATCGAAGGACGTGGCGGGGTTCTTCTCATAAACGGCGAAAATGTGGGAATAATCGGAGAGATACACCCGAGGCATCTTGATTTCTTTGAGCTCAATTTTCCCGCTTGTTTTATAGAGCTTGATCTTGATGTGCTTATCAGGAATTCCGGTCACTGAATGTGCGAATATTCAATCGCAGCATTAACCAGGTGATTCAGAAGATCCCTGATTAGTGTTATTGTGCTCTCGTCCTTTATCCTGCCAGACTGATCAAATTTTTCCTGGGCATAGTTGACAAACACTTCCGGCCTTCCTATCTGCTTCATGTCGAGGAAATGAAAGACCTGTCTCCAGTGATATTGTGCCCTCATTCCGCCGAAAGCCCCGCTGGAAGCACTCATAATTGCGACTGGCTTACCTCGCAGCACGTTGTCTACTGGCGGCCTTGATGCAATATCCACGGCGTTCTTGAGAAACCCAGGAATGGAATAATTATATTCAGGGCTGACTATCAGAACACCATGAGAACTTCTGAGTGAATCCTTGAACGCCATCACCTCTTTGGACGGGTTTTCGTCATCATCCTGGTTATATAGGGGGAGGTTACCTACAGAGATAATCTCCATGACCGAGTTATGGGGCATTAACTCCTTTGCCTGGTGAATAAGCTTTGTATTGAACGAGTCTTTCCTGAGGCTCCCGCCAATGCCAGCGATCTTAATGCTTGTCATACTATTCCATATGCTTGAAAACTATTAAGCATATATCTTCCTAATTCAGACGAGCAGAATTATTGGATCAATGGTTCCCTGTCACGGACAAAATGTCCCGATCTTAGATCCCGCAGCGCTTCCTCAATCTGTTCCTGAGTGTTCATTACAATCGGTCCATACCATGAGATCTGCTCGTTCAGCGGCTTTCCGGCAAGCACTATCATTCTCGCTTCTTTCTCCCCGTTCAGTACCGTAACTTGGCTGCCGTCTCTTGAGAAAACTGTTGCTTCGCCCTGCATCATGTCTCTTCTTTCAGATCCAGAAAGGATGTAAGGTGTTCCAGAAAGCACGTAAACTATGGTAACGTAGCCTTCTCTTGTATTGAAAGTGAAGGAAGATTCAGGAGCCATTTTCACGTCAAGATATGTTGGATCCAGTCTGCCACCGCCTGGAAATGAGCCCGCTGTCTTGAGATAGTTGCCTGCAATTACCTTGACTGTTGCACCGGTTCCGTTTTCCACCACAGGTGTGGAAGATCCCTTGATGCCGTTGTATCCGGGCTTGCCCATCTTCTCGTTGGAGGGGATATTGACCCAGAGCTGTATCCCTACGACGCTCGTCGGGAGACCGACTGTCCTGAGAAGTTCTTCTGGGTTCTTCTGGTCGAGCGGCTTTGGCATTTCTTCATGGAAGATGCCGCTGGCTGCCCTCATCCACTGCAGATCGTTGGGATAGATTGTACCCCTGTTTCCCTCGCTGTCCTCATGATCCACCTTCCCTTCCAGCAGATATGTTACTGTTTCTATGCCCCGGTGTGGATGCCAGGGGAACCCGGAAATATATTCTTCAATTTTGTTGGAACCGAAGTGATCCATCAAGAGGAAAGGATCAGTGAACTGGTATGAATTGCTTCCACCAAAAATTCTTCTAAGCCTGACCCCTGCTCCGTCCATTGTCTCCTTCCCTTTGAAAGCAGTTACCGGAACCTTTGTTTTATTTTCAGACATCTTTGATTGCCCTGAATCATCCATTACGAATGGATTTATTACCTTTCACTGAACAGCACGCAAGCAGGTTGCCAACTGTAAATCTCAGTAAAAAGGTAATAAAGGGGGAGATGCGACCGACTATCTCCGGGTGTTTCAGAAAATATCGCTGTAGCCTAGCAGTTTTGAGACAAGCCCCTTTACGTCATTCTGGTGCTTCTGTGAAAGATTGGAACACTCCATGTTTATAATGGAGAGGGTTGCATCCAGGTCATGTTCAAACCTTGAAATTGCAGAATCTATATCCAGGCCAGCGGGGCTTGCAATTCTTTCCTGCCCCCTTTTTGCAGAGTAGAAGACATATTTTGCCTCCACATTCGATCTGAGATACACTCTCCTGGAGTCGATAGAAACAACTATGAACTCGTCCTGTCGGAACATGATGATGTCACTCCCGACCGGGATGCGTAGGTTCTTTTTTGTTTCGGGTGGAAGATAATCGTCCGGGAAAGATTTCAACGGGGACATCTGTGCAATCCTTGAGGCAATTTCCTCAATGCCTTGATCCTTCCTGATCTGATCTTTTTCCACTGAACCACATTGGAAACCTGAATAAATAAAGCTTTGGAATAGTGCAATCATAAAGGTTGCCCTTAAAGATCAAGATAATACTTAGAGCAATCTGGTGATTCAGGTGCATGGAGATACTCTCTCTTCTCAACATTTATGGCATAGTTGTCCTTCTGGCCATGCTTTATTTCTATATCAGGGAAGTAAGAGGAAGCTTGTATACACTGTTGTTCGCATTAAGCTGTGTGGCTTCATCGGTTTATGGTTTCCTTGCTGGAACATGGCCATTCGGTGTTATAGAGTTTATCTGGTTTGTCTTCTCTTTCAGGAAATATATGAACCTTAGGAAAAAACCCGCTCTTTAGGCCAAAACCTCATTCAGGGCCGATTTGTCGCATCTTCCTTGACCCTTAAAAACGGCGATACCAGTGCAGCAAGGATAACCATTACCATAACGATTGCCAGTCCATATATGACGGAACTACGCCCATAAAAAAGCGGCCCGAGGAAAACTGGCACAACCGACACACCTGCGTTCGCGATTACGCTGTACATTGAGGTAGCGAAACCCGAGGCCGCGGGATCATCTGCGTATTTCGTGACTGAGGTGAGAGCCATTGACCAGTATGCATTCCCGAAAAATCCGAACGCGAAGAACCCAATCGCCATCAGGGCTATCACCTCCGAAAATACGAAAGATGCCAGGAGGAACGCAACGGACACGAACGAAAGAGCAGCTGAAACAACGAGACCTTTTCGAAGGCGGTTGCTTACCTCAAACAATGGGGGAATTATTATCGCACCAAGTCCGGATCCAAGAAATGCCAGTCCTCCAAGCAAGCCTGAATATGATATTGACATGCCAATCGGGAAACCATGCAGGTTCTGAAGCGCAGTCGCCGCTATTGCACCGAACATGACGGAAAGCGACGCTATTGTGAAACCGACCCACCAGTTCCTGAGCATGCCCGGGTTGAAGGTTCCCTTCATGTTTCTACCACGGTAATAGCGAGGATAACTTCCTAGTGTAAAAAGGAGGACAACAGCAGCTATCAGGGAGAGGAAGAATGGTACCAGAAGTGTCGGCTGCAACCCTATCAGTGATGAAAGGGCAGACCCGCCGAAATCACCTGCTGCCAGTCCGATAAAAAGGATGCCGACGCTTATGCCTATGATTGTGTGGGATCTATCCCTGTTTATTGAAGATGAGATGCTGCCAACTGGTGCAAGTGCCAGGGGATACGCGGATGCCCCGATCAAAGCGAATAAAAGGAAATCAGTATAACTGGAAGAGAGGGCCCTGCCAAGAAGGCCTATTGCGGATAAGGTCATTGAAGCGTGCAAAGTCACCTTTACGGTGATTCTGGACGCAAGATATCCGGCAATCAGACCTATGACAGCCATCGCATAGCCATAAGCATCTATAATAACGATGATTGCGGTGGGTGATGCTTTAAGGTATGCAGCAAGCAGGGGATCAAGAGGTGCAAGGATGAACCATCCAAATCCTATTGTGAAAAGAAGAAACCAGTACGGAATCAACTTCGTCCATTGGCTCATAGGTAGCGTGTTATCGTGACCTGTTTTAAAAATTAC
Organism: Thermoplasmata archaeon; assembly: GCA_021821635.1. Lineage (GTDB taxonomy): Archaea > Thermoplasmatota > Thermoplasmata > Thermoplasmatales > Thermoplasmataceae > UBA582. Next base: position 15,463 of record JAKACH010000018.1, read on the forward strand.
CTGTTGATCTTTGCAAATGTTTCGGGAAGATGAGAAGAAAGACGCAGCAGCACACAGCAGATATTAACTATCAATCCTTAGCGTTGCTATTATTTCTGCTGCCCTGCTGCGATTTCCGTCGCTGCTTATGTATCTGGGAGCATCCACAAAACTTATTTCAAAACCATAACCACGATAAAGTTCCTCTATGCGTTCTGTTGACTGATTGGACAGGACAACCGGACAGTCGAGATCTGAGAGCCATTTTGCAAGTCTTTCCTGATCAGACCATGAAAAATCCACCTTCGAATAATGAGTGAACTCAACATCATAGGGAGGATCGGCATAAACGAAATCTCCCGAAGATATTTTCAACTCCTCGAAGTCAACCGCAGAAAAATCCCATTTGCTGAATGCTGACGAATATTCAAGGAAATCGCGACTGTAATTTATTGATTTATATCTGCCAAATGGTACGTTGAACATTCCACTGTTGTTGAACCTGCAGAGCCCGTTATAGCAGGTCCTGTTCAGGTAGTAGAAGAGTTCTGCTGCTTCCGCTGTTTCCTGACCCGATGTGGCAACAAGCCCGTTGAATCTTTTCCTGTATTCATAGTATAAGGCGCGATCATTTCGCATGTCAAGTGTCAAGGTTAACCCTTTCTTGATCTGCCTGTATAGATTTACGAGATGGACGTTTGCGTCATTTAAAAGCGCACGTTCAGGATTTAAGTAAAGTGCCACAGCCATGCCTCCGCAGAAAGGTTCAACGTACCTTTTATTCATGTGCCTGTACCATAACTTTTCTATCCTTTCCGCAAGCCATCTTTTCCCGCCAGCCCACTTCACCAGGGGCGTCAGGAAATCGCCTGATGCATCGCCTGAAATCATCCTTTCAGCGAGATCGCTATCATGCTTATTAATTGCGTTCACCAGTATCAATGAGCAGAACGGAACGACGATGACGAAGCCTAGATAAGTTTTAATCCGTTTTTCATTTGTCTTTTTATATGAAGATGGACTTTGCTGACATTTTCCTGAGCAAGGGAATAAACTATTTTACCGAAGATACCCCTCTAAATGCGATTCTCAGGTATATTGATATCTCGCCCGATAAGAAACTTGAGAAGCTGGGGCAATTTGTTTCAGACGAGTTGATAGAAGTATCAGCTATTGTGGATCATTATTTCAAGCCTGTCCTGCAAACATGGAGCATAACTGATGAAAGACTGGATTCTGTATGGCTTTCCCCTGAGCATTCAAGGATGCTGGCCAAAATGCAGGAATTAGGCGTTGTCAGATCTGCAGTAGAGCCTGGAGGAATAATCAACCACTTTCTTTCAGGGTACATAATATCGGATCCAGGTTTTTATTGCACCCTCACGCTGACGGCGCAGACTGCATATGCCCTCCATAAATATGGGGATTCTGATACAAGGAACAAATTCCTTCCTCGTTACCTTGATCCTGACGACCCATGGTACGGTGCCACTTATTACACAGAAATACAGGGAGGCAGTGATCTTGGTTCAAATCGTGCAACCGCATCTTTTGCGAACGGAAAATGGGCTATAGAATCAAAGGACAAGTATTTTGCAAGCAATGCGGGTTTAGCAGATGGATCCATTGTGACAGCGAGGCCGGGTGGATCGGAAGCTGGAACCAGGGGACTTGCCGTGTTTTTTGTCCCGGCAAAGAATTCCAGAGGGGAACTCAATTACAACGTGAGGAGGCTGAAAGACAAACTCGGTACGATTTCTGTGCCAACCGGAGAAGTTGAGATGAACAACTCAGAGGCTTATCTTCTTGGAGAGAAGAAATACGGCATATATTATGCGATGGAGATTCTGATGATCTCGAGGATTGACGATGCTATCAGCGCAGCAGGGATTGCAAGAAAGGCTTTGTGGGAATCTTATCTTTATGCAGGGAAAAGAATGGCTTTTGGCAGGAAATTAATAGATCATCCGCTCATGCTTAGGGACTTTCTAGAGATGGAGGCTGATCTCGAAGCATCTCTCATCCTGTCTTTGCTGGCAGCAGATCTTTTTTCGAAGTCATCATCGCAAAGACCACCATACGATGAAGTGTACCACAAAGCCAGGGTCTTCTCGCACATAGCCAAGAATAATGCCTCCTGGGTGAGTGATGCAATAACAAGATACTGCATGGAAATATTTGGAGGGAAAGGCTTCCTGAGAGAATTTCCGATAGAAAAGTTCCATCGTGACTCTATTGTAACATCAATATGGGAAGGTACCAGCAATATACAGGCTCTTGATCTTATGGAACTTTTGAGTAGAAAGAAGATACACCTTGCCATAAAGGAAGATCTCCTTGATATGGTAGAAAACCTTGGTGACAGAAAATGGAAAATCAGGGTTATAGAGGCCATACTCCTGAAATTTGAGTCCGTCGAAAGATGGCTTTCCGGCAAAAATCCAGAGATGCATGCAAAGGATGTCCTGAACGGGCTCGCAAATGCTATATCCCTGGCCCACCTTTTCAAGTTGTCTGATCTCGATAGAACACAAAGGTTCAGGCAGGTTGCTTCAATTTACTATTACATGCATTTTATCAGAGACGAGGAGGGAGATGATGAATTTGCGAAGAGTAAGGCTATCGACTGGATGAAAATAAAATAGCCATTCTGCGCCATATTTTACAAAGTGCCATCGGGAGCAGGCCCCTCTCCTTTACTTGAATCATCAGGCTTCTGCCCATTCATGACTATTTTCTTCATCATCAGCGTGAAAATGACGGAGATAGCAAGAAAGACCATTCCTATAATGTAAATGTAGCTGAATGCAGCCGACGAAGGCAGCGATGCATATATTGGTGTTCCAAGTGGTGTCTTTCCGACGATCACTGATGAAACATATGTTGTTTCTATCACGCCTCCGATGGCGGGCGCAATTGCCGAACCAATATTCCTGAATACCACATTCATCCCCGTAGAGGCTCCGGCCTCGTTTCGCGGGGTTGAAATAAGCAGCATGTTTATCACGCCAACGAAGATGAATGACAGCCCTATGCCCATGATTGTTGCGTCTTCCGTGATGGCGGTTGGTGAACCCCTGTTAAAATAGAGGCCCAAGTATGACACAAACAAAACAAGCGTCCCTATTAGGATGGTGAGCTTCGGTCCTCTCCTTTTTGTGATCAGCGCGGATAGTGGCGCAAATATCATTGAGACCGCCGCTGCAGGAAGCATTACCAGGCCGGCATTGACTATGGATAATGCAAAGCCTGCGGGTCTTGGATCCTCCAGGAGAGTAGGAACGGTATAGAAAAGGAAGAACATGCCTGTCATTGCGAAGAGCCCAGTGAAGTTGGATAGGAACACATTCCTTATCCTGAGCAGCTTCATACTGATAAAGGGGGATGTTGATCGAATCTCGATCAGCACAAAAAGAAGAAGGGAAACGATAGAGAGGATGAAGAGCCCGATAATAGTGACCGATGACCACCCCCAATATTCTCCTTCCGATAATCCAAGTATCAAGGAAACTACTCCAATGGCAAGTGCAAAAACGCCAGGAAAATCGATGGCCTGTTTATGGCGCTCAGACGTGTCTCTGAGGAATATTGCAGCCAGTATCAGCAGGGTGAAAGCTACCGGTATAGCGGTATGGTAGGAATACTGCCACCCGTAGTACTGTGTGATGTATGCCCCCAGCACGAGGCCAACGGCGGCACCAGCAGTAAACGTCGAGCTTACGATTCCCTGCGCAAGCGCAAGCTCTTCCTTGGGAACCTGATCATTCAGCAGTGCAAACGCAACTGGAAACATTCCCATCCCCAATCCCTGTACTGCACGTATAAGGATAAATTCATCCAGGCTGGTTGCAAAACCACCAAAAGAGACAGCAACAGCATATATCGTTGCCAGAATAAGGAAAATCTTCTTCTTGCCATAAATATCGGCCAACCTTCCAAATATCGCGGCAGAAACTGTACCAGAAATAATGTAAGCAGTGATGATCCATGAGAGAGAATCATAATTTGTATTGAAGAATCCCCGCAGTATGGGGATAGCTGGCGTTATCATGGTTTCCACATAAGTTATGAGTATACCCATGAAAGCCATGATTGAAATCGTAAGACCTGCATGTCTGGAGAATTTGGGCATATTACCTGGTTCATTAAAGCATGGATAATTAATCTTAATGAAAATTTATTTTAAAAACGAGGATGGATGATCCGAACTATTTCCATATTTCAAGAATTTCGGAGCTTTTTCTGACGTTCACAAGGCGTGCCATGTTCAGCAGTGATCTCTCATGAGCTTCTTTGTCCGGAGACGATACAGCGTCCTCCACGACGACGGTGTAGAAACCGCGATTTGAGGAATCCCTGGCGCTTGACTCAATTCCTATTTCAGTTGAAATTCCGGTAAAGACAATAGACTCGACTCCAGCATTTCTGATCATCATCTCAAAATTAGTCCCCAGGAAAATATTTGCTGTGTTCTTGTTCAAAGTGATATCCCCTTCCTTCGGTTTGAGGTAGAGATCCAACATATCAGGAGACATCTGGGAAAATCCTCTTCTGGATGCAAACCTCATGGAAGATTCGAACTTCTCAGGCAAGGGAGTTATTTTCGTGAAGAAGATTGGGACTCCAGCTTTCCTCGCACCAGCTATAACTTTCTCAAGGTTAGTTATGAATGCCTCCTTGTTGAAGATCCTGTTCACGAGCATATTCTGCACATCCCAAACCACAAGAACCGAGTGATCCGGCGATATTATGTCCTTCAGTTCTATTCTTATATGTCTTTCTGCCATGCATATAGGATTGCCCAAAGGTAAAAAAACTATTTTGCAGAAGAGATTACGGAAATCAGCCTCCTATGTCTAGCAGTGAATAATATCCGTACAACCTTCAAAGCTATTTGTGCGAGATGTGGCGATTCAAGTCCATATATGTAATAAAGGATAGGTGTTATGTCTTTTATCCACCAAACTTGATTATGAAAATCCCATAAACATCAAACTAACATTATTCGTTAGATGGAACTTGTCACTGAAGGTTAATAATGCGAATAAGTACTAGGGAACACGAGCCCGAATTGGAGAGGATCTAGAGGAAAAAGCTTCCCCTGCTTTTCTCTGCTCATGCGGCAAAGATCATTAATCTGTTGCTCCTTCAGCAGATTCATCCCACTCTACTGTCACCTTTATATTTTCCGGAATTTCATTTCCATAGGGCCCCATCTCCTTGACAAATATCTGCAGGACTGCAGTATAGTCTAAATGCCGCAGACCCTCTTCTGGCGGCCCTGCTCTATATGTCACATAACGCGAAGCAGCAGGAAATCTTGCCTTCTTCATCTCAAGTTCCATTTTACCCATTTTTCGACGCCCTTGGTCTATTTCAATTGACTTATAAATTATATTTCACAATCATTCCGATGAATCATTGAAAATTAAGTGGTTTTGGGAAAACTTCTATTGTAAATGACGTTGAAACCATAATAAATACTAACGCAATGGCAAGATATGTTTTCAGTCTCGAACCTATGAAACTGTTATTTGAAATCAAAATACCTTTAGGATTATCATGCTCAGGAATTTGCGAGCTATCCAATGAGGAAGACACCAGACTCATGCAGGTTCATCCTCCAAGGTCATTGCGATCTGTTCGGTAACAGGTTTTGAAAGTCCCTTGAGAGTAACCATGAAGTGAACTGTGTAAGGTTGGTAGAGATAGAAGGGCGAGATTAGAATAGTATTGAAAATAGCATAATCTATTTTAGTTAAAAACGAGAAATGGTAGGTGATATTTTTACCGAGTCCGGTGTCATTGGTTAGTGAGTAAAAATTTGTTAGATTGAAAATCGGATCACATTGTAAGTAAGAAGATGGACTGGATCCTTTAAAAGTTACATTTCCATAAGTATCGTTTTGTTCGAAATTAAATAAAGATGTGCCCTTAAGGGTGACTTTTGCCCAGTCTTTGGAATATTCCGGTTGAGGAGAGTTCGATCTATTGAACCATTTTGAAAGATTTATCGCTTGCGGCGGCACGGTTCCATTATTGGTCACTGAAATTGAAGAGGGATGCAGGTTTGAAGTAAAGTTGCCTGAAATTAACAAAATGAACACATAACACACACTCGGTCCAAATGAGGACTGATATGTAGAAGTAGTCCACAGTGAGAAAGATAAGCTTGAATTTGGATGACCATTGTCAGATATTATGCTTGTTGTATATAACACAGGAGCGATATGAGAAATATCAGAACTGTTATTGAAGTTGCACGTCCAAGTATACGATGCATTGGCTGATCGCGAATTTACAGTAACTGGTGGAAGGTTGTTAAAGAAATTGCCTTCGTATAAGGTGGTAGGAACAGCAACTATGATCACTGCTACGACAGCGAACATGATCATCTTACTGCTTTTGCGCATTACGAAATAAGATATTCAGTTAATGAATATATATATAACCGATATCAACTATCATGACCAAACAAATGCCTGACTCTTGTATCATTGCCAATACATCCGCCAGTAATAGTTAATCGGAATAGAGTTTCACGCTGACGAAGTTTGAGGAACGATAATAATCAAGGCAGAAACTAAAAGAGCAAGGACTGCAAATAGATTACAGGTCTTGTCAAGAGCCACTTCCTCTAATTATCTCGATGTTGATCTGGGTCTGAATAGTTTTTCCAAGACCATTGAGGCTAACAATTAAGCTCAGAAAGTATCTCGTTACATTATATCCATTGTGCTGTGGATATAGCCATATATTGATCATGTTTGACAACTCGAATTTATAATTAAAATCTTTTTGTGATGCCTGCGATGCAAATAATGTATGTTGACCGGCGGAATCATTAAAGAGTGAGATGTTTGAGGACGCACTTCCCGCATACATATCAGCACTATTTTCGAACTTGTTATTCCAGTCTGTAAAAAACCAACAACTGATTTTGGTTGTATTGAACGCTTGCTCGTTTCCCTGGCTGAGCATGAATTTCATTACGGATGGATATTGTGCCTCTTCTGTCTGTATGACCGTGAAGCTCGTAGGTCTGATGTTTCCATTGATGTTACCTGAGATGGTGAAGTTATCGATATAAAAAGCAAAGAAACCCTGACCAGGTTGAAAACAACCAGAAACATTGCTGAGACCGACACTTATTGAGGAGTTTAACGAATCACTCGTAAAGGTGGAACTGGAATATGTGTTAGTAAAACTAAAAGGGCTTGAGAGTTGGCCGGCGGAGGCATTTATGTACCAAACACCGTCAGCTATTCCATTATGAACACTATTAATAGTTGGATTTGGCGGATAGGATAACTCGTAAAATGATACGGGAACGGCAACAATGATCACTGCTAAGACAGCGAACATGATCATCCTGTTCCTCTTTTGCATCATATGTGATCATACTTCCCAGATGTATATAATATTACCTATATTAATTGATCTTGAAGATACATAACAAGGTCAAATAGTTAGCATTGCTGAGGGAACAGAAATGTTAGCAAAACGTAAACCACGCACAACGTTTATTGTGAAACCTGTAAAGGCATCTGTAAACTTTTAAAATTTAAATTCTCTTGCTGTAGATCTATTTGTATTCCATCTTTAGATAGAATGGGGAATACAGTGATGGATATTTTAACATTAATGTAATTATGGAAAAATCAGAACCTTTTTTCGTCTTATCTATATCCCCTTGAACTTGATGGGACCGCTGAGATT
>JAKACH010000019.1 GCA_021821635.1 Thermoplasmata archaeon
AATTTGTTTCACGAAGTTTTTGAAGTTAATACCCCAGCCCGGGAGGAGGGACTGTGGGAGATTATCTCATCTGCCTCGAGAATTCCACAGTTCTGGCATGGCACAAGGTGGATCAAAAATATTGAAGGAAAAAGGTACCGGATAAGGTTCGCATTTCCGGCTAAGGGCGTCGTGGACTTTATCTATGATGGTGACCGAAAGACTGCAAAGGAAATTTATGTTAGGGGCCCTTTCAAAGGTGAGAAAACTGTATCCATCTCTTCTCGCGAGAATGAAAGACTAGTAAGGGTAGAATGGAACGTACGCTTCAGCTTCCCTTACAATATTTTCAAAGCGAAGATGCGTGATCACATGTCGCAGGGAACAATGAGTGCCATAAGCAGAATAATAGCCGCAGCTTCAAGCCAATAGGGAGAAATAATTCATATTGAGGAACCTGGTTTTCTCCATCAAGTACCAGATGTATTATCAGTACTCGCGGATTCATCCTTTGCCATTTCAAAGAATTTTGGCAATACCAGAAATGCGAGGGTACCGATTGGGAAAACAATTATCCCAATGTAGAGGAGAATGATATTTACCTGCATAAATAACGCCATGAAAGAAAAGACCGCTGCCATGGCGGGAGTTGCACCGCCCAAAAATACTCTGAGGAAAGCCATTACTTTGCCGTAAATGTTTCTCGGAACTATCTTCATGAGATTTGCCTGAAGTGGGATGTTTATTACAGGAATCAGAATGCCAATCAAAAGTGAATCTGCGATGTCACCTATAGCAGTCCTGCTCAAAGCAATGAAGAGTATTGCCGGGGAAAACAATAGAATGAGAAAAGATACTCTGTAAGCCGTATTCACATATTTTTGAATTTTGCCCAATATGACTGCCCCAATGATGCCGCCAATAGAAAGAAAGGAGACAAATAACGTATAATAGATGGGGCTGGCCTTCAAGACCAGGTGAAACAGGCCAGAGGAATATACATCGAGGGAAATGAGAAGGCCGTTAAGCACAAATCCCACGGCCAAAAAACCTACTATCTTCTTAATGAATCCAATGGATGAAGCTAACCCTGACAGCGCTGTCTCTTTTTGTCCCTCGTTCGCTTGTTCAGGAATCGGGAAGGAAAGAATGAATGCCGTTATCGATAGCGCTAGCAATACGAATACGAAGGATTCCCGCAGAAAAATTATTGACGCTCCACCGAAAACCGTACCAATCAGTGACGAGGCGAATCCAGCACCCTGCAGGTTCTGGTTTGCAGCAGTAAATTGTTCTTGATCGAGGTGTTTCTTGATGGTTGCGGATATGGCGTCTCCCTTCATCATCACGCCTATAGAAACAAAGACTGTCGCTGCATAGACAAGATAAATAGTCTGGTGAGTGACCAGCAAACCGATGCCAAAAAGCAGAAGCACCGAAGACAACATACCAAGTTTTGTGCTGTTATACCTGTCAATAAGATGTCCAACAGGGACTGCAGTAACAAGATCGGCAGCCAAAGCAATTGTCGGTATGAGGCCAGCTAGGAATACTGATTTGAACGCAACTACCAGTTCCCAAAGGAAATAAATCATAAATGCATTGTACACAATGCTTCCAAGAAACCTTGAGCTAAGGTATCTGTAGAAAAAGAGCGGCAGCTTTTGCATCTATAATCTGGCTGTATAGACTTCCGCACTATTTTATTTCATGTTAAAAACCGGGAATAACTGATAGCAGCGTTACCTTATAGCGGCTCGTTCACAGATCAGGAGGCAATAGACCTTGTGAGATAAATGATCATTACAATTTTACGGCTAGATCGTTTGAATTTTATATTGCACATCGGAGCTAAACACCCTCTTATCAATATTCACAGGATATTTAGTTTTCAGACCTGACACGATCAATCATGTTGCTACTACTTTTGCAATATGAAACCATTGGTATACAGTACCAGAACTTAGAGTAAGGGTCGGTTGGTTGAATTGAAAAGGTCCGAAAAATAAGATTGGGAGAACAGTCACATTATAGAATGCGGAATAGTTTTGTCCTTCCAGGGCTGGGTTCTGAATTGTCACTTGGAACGATAACCACAAAGTTTCATTATCTCCATGATGCAAGTACGAGACCGATGAATATTGCGAAATATCGTAACTGCCGATGCTAAAGTTTGCATTTTCAATGCTGAATTTAATTCCTGTATATGGCTCGGATACTCTTTTTTTGCATACCGAAATACCGAGATAAACATGGGAAGTATAGCCTGGCTCTATCACTCTTGGCCCACCTGGCATCAGATAGAAAGCAGCAACGAAGTTTTGAGAGGTTACGTTAAATTCGTTTGGATAGGTTGTATTGTTGATTCCCAGAAAAGAACCATAATTTGAAGGAGGTATTCTACCAGAGGGTATAGTCAAGGAATGCTCATTGGCAACAAGCTGCCATCCGATTAACGACAAGATAAAACCGAAAGCCACAAACATTGCCATAAATTGCCATTTATGATTCCTTACGAAAACTCGAAATGGGACATTATGCTGCATGGCAAACCATATGATACATTAATTTGATATATAAAATTTTATTCAAGCATTCAACAGGATCCCGCTCAAAAACGTATTTTTCAATAGTTTCGAAAATTATGAGTATATTAGATAGTGGATGAAGCGCGTTAATATGATTCTAACTCGAGTTATAAAATGGGCTTGATGATGTCAAATTGACCTTTGCGGAGTAAGCGCCCAGGTAAATTGAAAAATTCCCCTGGAATAAATAGAATATCCCGGCTTCCGGATTCGAACCAGAGACCTGCGGATTACGGCGGCATATCCTTCATGGAAACTCCTCTACAGTCCGCCGCTCTACCAACTGAGCTAAGCCGGGTCTCTGTGGTGAATGATTTTACCCTTATTAAATTTTCAAGCATGTACGCTCTCGTCTTGCCATATAACCAAAGCGTTGTTTAGAGGTTTATTTTGAGATTTTGCATCAGACGGACTGCATATTATATATTTCAAAGCTATACTCTTTATGGTATATCTTGTTTGAGAATGTCTTTCAGAAGCTGGGTAGAAAGATTTCCAAGCACAGTGGCAAGGTAATCATAGCTTGGGTCGTGATTCTTGTAGTAATGGCACCCTTTTCAATTGTTTTCTTCCAGAATGTCAACTTCAATATTGCAAGCAATATAGTTTCCAAAAATTCAATGTCTTATAAATCCGATAATCTTCTCAAGACAGAATTTGGGGGCAATTCAAGTTCAAGCACTTCGAATCAGCTTATCATTTTTGCCAACAACACCGACTTAACCAATGTCAGCGATAGCAAAATCATGCTTCACTTACAGGATGTACTTAACAGCAGTCTCGCAAGTCAGAGTGGCTTTACGGGTGTTACCTCAATATTTACAGAGCTTAAGTCAGGTATGCTCATTCTAACGAGCAGTGCACAGCAGGAATTTAACGGTTCGTTTTTGTTGGCCGCTTCAGTCCCTGAAATAAAGACGCTTGTTAACAACAGCATGAATATTGAATATGGACTCCCTCTGGAATATCTGAATGTTTACCTTGGTGCCCTAAACAAAACATCCGGCAATGTTTCTGAATCTAGTTATACTGCATATAGCACTGTCAAGAGCACAATATTATCAGCACCAGGAGGTGCAATTTCAGATTTCCAGCTAGCCTATCTTGATTCCTTTTCAAAGCCGTGGAATTCTACGTTGTCGTACGATCTGAATGAGAGCCTTAGCTTCTACAACATGAATGCGTCTGTGGCAGACGTTTTTGCCTCTAGCGTAAACGAGACGCTAATGGGAAATACTGCCTACGGAAATACAACCCTGCTTGCCATATTTGGCCAGATGATAAGCATTAGCAGCAATTTTTCCTTATTCGGTTACCTTGAGCCTTCTCTTGTTTCAGCGTTCCTGCAGAGGCAAACCATACAGACGGCATTATCGGATCTTGCATCAAACAGTTTAAGTGGTTCGCTTTTTTCCACGCTCAATACATCTGCAAATGCATTTGTCAGCACCATCTATAATCTTACCTCGTATTACGGAATTAAATCATATATCGTTTCACTGGTATCCGGATCCTTCGAGAGTCTGTTTGCCACAAATCCTGTCTACAGGACCAATTCGCTGACCCTGACTGCTTTTATAAATCAATCAGTGTCCACGTCAAGCGAACCTACAAATTACAGTGCGCCGCTTCAATTTGAAAACAGCAGCACCATTGTTGCCGGCTGGATGAACAATAACTCAATTTCCCTTTATCCTCTTCTTCCTACGCCATACCTGAAGAGCAACTTTGTTGGTACCAAGTTTAGCTCTATGCTCATGATTCTGAACTTTAACGGTAACTTTTCTTCATCGGTTACCAGCATGGTAAAGAACGAGACAGATCTTGCTGCCTCGCAGATTCCTGGAAGCCAGTTCCTGCTTACCTCATCATCATCGCAATCCACTGAAACGAGCAACCAGTTCACACATGGACTCATAATAGCCTTAGCGATAGGTATATCGCTCTCCATTCTCCTGATAGGGGTATTTTTTAAGTCACCTGTTGCAGCCTTCCTTCCACTGCTGATGTTCCTCTTCTCCGCTGCAATTTCTCTCGGCATCAACGGCATTCTTTACAAATATGTATTCCACGCACAGGTCTCGTTTATAACCCCAACACTTCTTCTCATCCTCATACTTGGCCTGACGACCGATTACATGGTCTACATAATGTCCAGATACAGGCGCGAACTTAAAAGCGGAAATGAGAAGGCAGCGGAGGTATCGTCCAAGTGGTCTGGACATGCAGTATTCACCTCCGGCCTGACAGTCACCCTATCATACATTGTCCTCTGGCTTTCTAATATACCGATATTCAGTGATTCTGGTTTCACGAATGCGATAGGAGTCACTGTCACTATTTTAATAGCAAATACGTTGCTGATCGCTTTGCTTTCAAAGTACGGTAGGAAAATATTCTGGCCAGTGCGATACTCTCTTGAGGGTGCTATTCCGCTTGAGAGATCCATGAAGAAAGTGGCTGAATTTTCCGTCAACAATAAGAAGAAGGTAATGGCAGCGCTTGTCGTGTTGACTATAGCATCCTTATACTTGTACGAGAGCACAGCAACTGGCCTTGACGTATTCGGACTCCTTCCAAGCAATGAGGCAACACAGATAGTGCAGGGAGTTAACTACACATTCGGTGGTGACGTTCTGGACAGGAATTACGTCATTATACAGTTCAGTTCTCCTATCTTTACGAATGTTTCTGGAAATATTACCTTTAATGCCCAGGAAATGAACGCACTCCAGGCAATAGAATTGACAATTGCTAAACAACCCGGGGTTTCCTCGATACAGGGGCCCACTTATCCTTTCGGATATAGTGTCCCTTATAATTTGTCAAATATCTCATCAACCTATGCAGCTGTTTATCGCTCTGCAATGTTAGGTTATATAGGCAATAATCCGGAGTATGCACAGATTGAGATTACAATGTCGAGCCTCGCGTGGGATCCCGCCAGCTCCGTTAGCACTTCGCACCTGGACTCCAATCTCACTGCTCTTGAGAACACCTATTCTTTCAAGTATTACATGGGAGGCACTTCGCAGGGATTGAATGACGTGTTCTCCTATGCATCGTCGACATTTATGATTTCCTTGCCCATACTGGTAATAGCAATTTTTATTGTTCTCTTCATACAGTTGTATGCAGTCTTCACACCGTTGAGGCTCATTATAATGGTGCTGATTGCAGTGCTTGTGGCACTTGCAGCCACCTACATCATAATCAATTACATTCTCCATTATCCATTGATAATATTCCTTCCGATATTTGTTGTAATAACCCTGCTTGCAGTCGGCCTGGATTATGATATTTTCATGATAACAAGGGTCCGCGAGGAGATGATGAAGGGCGAATCTACAGAGGTTGCGATAAAGCAGACAATAGAGGAAAATGGAGGGGTTATTATTACACTGGGGCTGCTTCTCTTTGTAACGTTCATATCTCTATCGTTCACTGGTATTCCAATAATGTACGAAATTGGCGTGGGACTTGCCTTAGGCGTACTTATAGACACCTTCATCAGCTGGCCCTTCTTTGTTCCCGTCGTGATGCTATACCTGCACAAATACAACTGGTGGCCATCGAAGATATCCGGCGACTGAATCCATCAGTTTCCAAACAGGATCTGAGAACCCCGGTTTTTTATTCTTTGTGCTTGATTAGGTCAAGTAAATATAGTTATATTGCAAGGCGATTACCCTAACCTAGGTGACGAGTTTGGAAACCCAGGGAACAGAGCATGCCTTTGATAAGTATTACAAGGACAAAATAGTCACTGCGATTGTAGGGATAGAGACGGATGTCAATAGAGTGGAAGCAGTAGCCCGAAGCGTCGTGGGACATAGCTATGTCGAGGATACTTTCATTGTCACAGGGGATTTTGACATTATTCTGAAGGTAAGATTCCCTGAGTTCTGGACGCTGCAGGAATTCCTTGTGGATGAGTTGAGCAAGGTACCTGGTGTCAAGTCAATAAAGACTATGATGGTTCTTACAACGATGAAGGACCAAGGAAAAATAATGATGGAGTGAGAAAATGGATACCAAACTGTATGATGAAATAGTATATCTGCTCGATGAGCTCGCTCAGGATAACACAATACCGAAGAATGTGAGGAAGCATGCCACTGATGCCAAAGCCAGGCTTTCAAACAAGAACGAGAGTCTTGATCTCAGGTGTGCAAAGGTCATGTCTTCACTAGACGACCTTACCAATGATCCAAACGTCCCGGCGCATGCAAGGACCTTTCTCTATACGTTAATGAGCAAACTAGAGGCTTTTGCAAAGTCATAATTTTATTTCATAGTTCATTTTGGGCTGGCAATTTTCTTGCCTCTACCAGGGCATGAAACCACCACGACCCTTGTTGGAAACGGCTTCTGCAGTCTTTTGAAGCACAGGGACAAATTTAGTGAACTCCAAGCTGACAGATCCCTCATGCATACAGCAATAGAAGAGTTGCTTCGTTTCGAGTCACCCGTTCTAAGAATGAGTCGGGTAGCGTTGGAGGATGTAACCATTTCGGACGTCAGGATTCAAAAAGGATCAATGGTAGCGGGAGTAATAGGATCTGCAAACAGGGATCCCGGGGTCTTCTCGAAACCTGAAAGTCTCGATCTGAAGAGAGCGAAAAAACCAGCATCTTGCGTTCGGAAAAGGTATTCATTTCTGCCTCGGGGCTCCACTTGCCAGGCTGGAAGCATCCATCGCCTTTAACGGCTTGCTGGACCAGTTTCCCAATGCAAGATTGCATGGCGCGGTTGAATGGGAGCGCAATACAGTGATGCGCGGGTTAAAAAAGCTGGAAATTACCGCATGAAACGGTGCCGGCTAAAACCTAGAAAGCATGATCTGATGTAGCATAGGTTAAGCTAAATATTTATAGAATTATAATATTGCAGTGCGATCAACTTGCCAATAACTGAAGAAGGTGAAAAACTAGCCAAGTCATTAATACTGTCTGACATACCGCGAAGCGTAGCATATACTCTTGTCTACATAAGAGACAAGGGCGAGATCACCAGCGTTGAAATTGAAAGGGAGACAAGCCTCAGGCAGCCGGAAGTTTCTATTGCAATGCAGTGGCTACGCAGAAGAGGCTGGGTCAACAAGAGAAACATGAAGAAGGAGGGGAAGGGAAGACCCATTCATGGTTACAAGCTATCTAAAGGCTTCAATGAGATACTGGAAGAGATTATACAGGACCTTTCAACTGAAATAGAGGAGATAAAGGGCAAGATCGAAAAACTTAAGAGCTTTGAAAGGTGATTCAATAGTTCAGTTCGTATGATGAGTCCCTGCTTCCTACGATAATCTTGCTTGCCATCCCGACAAACAAGCCAACCTCTACGACACCAGGAAGCATTTTAATCTGTGATTCAAGATGAGCAGGCTCGTCTATTTTGCCAAAATTGCAGTCGACTATGTAGTTTCCATTATCGGTTGTAAAAGATTTTCTGATCTCACAGCTTATTGCCGTCATCTGCAGCTTCTTCACCGTCAGTTGTGACATGAATGGCAATATCTCGACAGGAATCTTAGACCTGCTGAGACGACCTTCTGTAAGCTTTGAATCATCGACCATAACGATGAATTTCCTGCTGTTGGAAGCGACAATTTTTTCTCTCGTAAGAGCCCCTCCGCCACCTTTTACAAGATTACCGGAAGAATCCACCTCGTCTGCTCCGTCAAAATCAGCGTCTATCATGCCTGTAAAGTCGGAAGTTACTTTTATCCCAAGTTTTTTTGCCATCTTCTCAGTTGATCTGGATGTAGGAATACCTGTAATGGATAACCCGTCTCTGACCTGCTCAGATAGTAACTGCAGGAAGTATGCGGTTGTTGATCCTGTACCTAGCCCTATGGTCATGTCATCCTTGACGTAAGAGAGTGCTCTCCTGGCAGCAGATAACTTACCTTCTTCAGCAACCTTATCTGACATGCTATTAGGTTAACCCATACTGGATATAATCCTTGGCTCATCCATGGGCATAAAGGAGGATAAATTAGTAATGCCTAATCATATTACATAAGACATGGAAAAGAAGAGCTGGAAGGAATCGGCTTCCGAGTTACAGAGGATAGTACTACCTGAGGATACGAATGCGTTCAACAGCCTGTATGGCGGTCGTCTAGTTGAGTGGATTGATAATGTTGCCTCCATTGTAGCGATAAAGCACTGCCGCAGACGTACTGTAACAGGCAGCATAGATAGCCTCTTTTTCCTTTCTCCGATAAGGATGGGTTATATTGTTTACATGTCAAGCAGGATAAACTTCACCACTACCTCAACCATGGAGATCGAAGTCGATGTAGAATCTGAGGAAGGGATAACCGGACAGAGGCGAGTCACCACCAAGGCTTATCTTACATATGTTGCAATAGACGAAGAAGGAAAGGCAATTTCTGTTCCAGAACTAATTCTCGAAACAGATGATGACAGGAAAAGATTTGAGGAAGCAAGGATCAGAAGCCTTGGTAGAAAGGATCTCCTGAATAAGATACGGAAGGAAATCGAGGAAAAATGAGATTCCGCGTTGAAGCGGATCCTGGCGAAGTAATAAATATGGGCTGATCTTTCCACCCTAATGCCACTAAATGAACTTACTGCATTTATTGCATCCTCGACCACTAACACGCAGGTCTACGATATCCTGAACAGAGTTTACCTGATTGCGCTGTCAGTCTCGGCTATAGTGATTGCATTGCTCTGGATCCCGATAGCTCTGGGATTCTTCAGCGCGGAAGAGACAAAGAAAACAGAGGCAAAACTGCGCCTGAAAAACGCTGTATATGGCACTATTATTTACGTGCTTGCCATAAGCGGCGTCCTGTACGCAATCTTCCAGTACATAGCAATCGGCTCGTGATAACCTGTCCGTCGAGTCTATATTTTTTTCTCTTTTCGCCGTAATAGACAGCACTTATATTGCAATAATCACTCCATTCTGGTACATTGCAATGCAGTACGGATTGAATCCCAGCTATTCCTTTTTTTCAATTATTGGCGGATCCCCTGCTTACTATGCAATATACAACCTTGTTTTCGCCACTTCTTATTTTATAATTACAGAGATGGCGCTAATTGCCATGGCGACTGCATTTCTTGCAATTAATTCTCTCTGGGGACCCATTAATCGTCTGAATATTCTGATAAGGATGTCGCTTGCTGTAGTCCTTCCTCTTTTCACGATCCAGATTCTGGCGGTTATAATGTACATATCAGGCTCAGGTTTCTCTTTCATATGGAATAATGCAGGCGTGAACTGGTCATCCGGCCTGTCATACACATCGTCAATGAGTTCTATATCCCAGGTATCAGGCGCGGCACCATCCTATCTTTCCATAATGCAATTCTTTTTCCTGAGCGGTTATTTCCTTGCAACAACAAGTCTTATTGTGACGCTCGAACTGAGGCAGGCGCTTTTGATTGTCCTTTCTATACTTTTACCCGTATTTTCAATCCTCTTTGCGATGCCAAAAGTCGATGAATACGCAAAAAGGATGTGGAAACTCTTCATTGAAACTGCAGTTTTTCCTTTTTTCACCATTATAGCGGTATATTTCGCGATTGAATCTTCTGGGAACTTTCTTCTACAGCTGGCATTCCTCATATTCGCAGCTTCATCTCCATTCGTTATTGTCTCATCGTTCAGGATATTCTCATCATCTTCACTTCTTGGCCTTGCAAATGGCATATCCATGCAGGATACTATAGGGAGAATTCAAGGAACTGCTTCAGGTATCGCTTCGCTTGATATAGCCGGCACACTTGGATCGGCGGCCGGAATGCACTTGCCTCTTGCCGGATCAGGCAGGGGAATTGACTGGAGCGAGCTATACCAAAGAGACCTGGACTACAGGAAGGAATATTGATCATGCGTCAGAACAGGTTCCCGCCTAATCTGTATGGATTCAGGTCATCAATACTTGGACTTTCTCCTGAGAGAATTATCATATTTGCTGTATTTGCGTTTGTTGCTTTTCTAGTATACAGGTCTTTACCTATAGTGGCCATTGCACTGCTAGCATTTGGTCTCCTTGTAACTATCTATAAGAGAGGGCAGAAACATGTACTTGTCAGGACGGCTGGATGGATGTCCTGGAAGCTGAGCAGGAAATCGTTCCATATCCATCCAAACTATTCCGCAAATACAAAGGATTTCACTTTCGTAACCGAAAAAAATAAGGTGGGAATAGTTTTTCGGCTCTTTTCCAGCGACATATATGATGTTTCTGAAGGGTTGTCTGCATCTATATATGATAACGTGAGGAGGATTTTGAACTCTATCAACGGTGAAATGAAAATCTTCGTAGTCCCCCTAAGTCATGAGAAAGGGACCAAGCCTGACGTGAAGGAGTCTGAAGGCGCTGCTGCCTACAACAACATGGTGAACGGGCTAATTTCGAGATCAGTTTACCATAGCGTATATATAGCAATCTTCGGCACCATAGGCAGCGAGAATTCGCAACCAGCCTGGCTTGAAAAAAGTGCTTTGAGTATTATATCACTGCTTGAGGCGAGTGGCTTTTCAGCAAGAAAAACAGTGATGGAGGAGGAGTTGGAATCAATATACCTGCATTCAATCTAGATATGCTTTTCGCAATCACCGGCACCCTCTTGCTTGGAGTACGATCTCAGGCTGAAAGCATCAAAATACGTCTGAGAAAGAAGTACTACATAACGAATAAATATTCAGTGAAATACTTCCTTGAAAATGCCTCATATTCGCTTGAAAATGAATTTTCTCGCTGGATCGACTCGTTCGGAGAGGATTCAGATATAATAGTAGCACTTCGGAGCATCCCAGCGCAGACCGGAGCGAGGAAACTTAAGGCAATGAGGGCCGAGAGAGCTTCAGAAATAAGGGTGAACAAATCTGTTGATGCAAGGAACGAGAAGATAAGAAGTGAGATACCAGAGCTGGACAGGATGCTCAAGAGCACTGGTCTGAACGGAAATTCACTATTCGACCTTTCACTTACAGTGAAGATATCAAGCTCACACCCAGCCAGTCTGCAGCGATCCGTAAACAAGTTCCTTATGTCGATGGACCTGCTTGGTTTGAAATTCAAGGCCCCGGAGTATATGAGGAAAAACGCACTCTTCATGGATCTATTTCAAAGCGCCAGGACCAGGTATCTGGTTGATTCGGATCCTTTATCCACAATGGTCCCCCTGTTTGTTTCTGCCGAACCGGACACATCAGGAATTCTGATAGGGAGCGATGCGTCAACCGGCATGCCAATATTCCTTAACCAGATGAAGGAAGCTTCACACAACCTCCTGATAATAGGAGAAACGGGTTCCGGGAAATCGTATTTTGGCAAGATTTTACTGATGAGGTTGCTTATAACTGGCGTTTGTAAAAGAGCTGTAATCGTAGATCCTCTTGATGAATATGGTGCCGAGTTCTTCGGCGGCGCAAACATACTTGATGCTTCTCGTGGCGAATACATTGATTTCTTTGAGTACTACGACGCTGAAAGGCGCGTATCTGAGGCGATCACTTTTTTCACCGATACGCTTTCTCTGAACGAGGACGAAAGATCAGCGCTCAGGGCGGCCTCATCGTCACTGCATGATTATGATGGAATTCCATCAGTCATTGAGAAGCTGTCAGAAAACATCAGGGACCCAGATCTTAACGATAAACTGAGGTACCTTAAGGACAGATTTTTCAGAAAGAAGATTGAGGTCCAACTGAAAAATGCAAGAGTCACAATTATAAGAGCCCCATCTGAACCCGGCCAGGAAAGGGAAAAACTCCTTGCTTTTTCTCTCACAACGGCAAGATATATTGCAAGGTCTGATGGTACAGACAAAGCGCTACTGATCGATGAGATGCATCTTTTTCAGAATAACCCTGGCACAGCACTCTTTCTAGCCAATTTGTTCAGAAATTCCAGGCACTTTAATACATCGGTTATAGGGATAACCCAGAACAGTTATGATCTGGAAGGATCACAGTTTGCAAATACCATCAGGGACAATTCGATCGCGTCCTTTATCTTCAGAACCGGATCTACAAAGGGTACAGGAAACGAGTTAGGGCGGATTGACTATGCAGGTATAAAACCAGAGTTGCTTGCAGGTGGAAAGAATTATAACCACTCAGAATGCTTCATGATATTCAAAGGCAGGATCAAGAAACTGCACATATCAGCGACTGAGTATGAGAGAAGGATTATTCAGAATCTTCTTCCTGAGGCGTATTCTTTTCCAGATCGAGGGCGAGCAGAAGAACACCAATCACTATAAGTGGAACAGCGAAGGAGTATAGACCAATATCTCCCCATGTATCATATGCAATTGACCAGCCGACATAAAATCCTGCACCCGATACAATCATTATAAAGGCAAATAACCTGTAAAAATTCCTCACGGTGAGGTGGGACCCTGCCTGTTTGGCAATCTGCGTTACTGATCTTGACGATTGTGCCATTATCAGACTGCGAATGCAAATCAGCGTAATAATACCTTCTCATAGTTATATACACACCATATACTCCAAATCTATTGTCATATGTGTTTTCCAACAATATTTGAGAGAAAAACTTGTGAACTAATGAAAGATTAAATTACTGCTGAGCAATATCGGACTCTAATGCATGACCCTGCCGAACCACACTTCAACTGCACAGACAGGGAAAGAGCCATTTTTGAGGCTGGAATAAAACTGGGAACAATATATCACCAATATGTAGGCGTCCCGATCAACCTTAGCAATCTTGATTCACTTGCGAATGCGATAAAAGAAAGCGTACTGGTCCAACCCTTTGTTTCTGGTGCTGAAGTTAAAATTGATCCTGAGATGGTGAAAAAGAGGCAGGGAGTCTATAAATACATAACATTAGCAGGTGAAATGCTAGACGTAAAAATTGAGATAACATACAAGAAAGAGAAAATTGTGGCTCGCCTGAACTATATTCCTGATATGGCCTACCCGCTAATGTATATAGAGTAGTGAGCAAATTGGCAATAAAAATAGGTATAACTGGCCCGGTCGGTTCGATCAAGTCTGAAGCATTGAAGAAGATAATAAGCATGCTCGAAAATCAGGGCGAAAAGGTCCATGGAGTTCTCATGAACGAGATAGTCGAGAACAATAAAGTGACCGGATATTCCCTGTTTGACATTTACACAAAGAAGAAGGTTGTTTTCGCCGAAGCAGGAATTGTATCCAGGGTGAAGATAGACAAGATAGGGGTTGATACCAGAATACTGGAGGACATCCTTATACCAAGCTTGCAGAAAGCCAGGGAAATGGCCGATGTTATCGTGATAGATGAATTAGGCAAACTTGAGAATACCTCCAAGGCAATTCAAAAGGAGATTACAGAAACACTTGAGGGAACAAAGCCTCTCATCCTGACACTGCACAAGAAATCCAGGAATCCAGTTCTGCAGGAGATAAGAAGTCTTGAAGGTGTGAGGGTTTTCGATATCACGCCAATTAACAGGAGTCTTCTGCCCTTCAGAGTGCTAAGGGTTCTCCACGGAGAAGAAGGAGCTTGATTGTTAGTACAGGAAGGAAGCTGCAGGATAGAAGTAGACGACTCAACTCCTTCTAAGGGGCCAGGTAAATCAGGAGCCGGCTTTTATAATGCATCCCAGAAGATGAACAGGGATGTAACTCTTTCTGCTCTCAAAGTAATTGGCCCGAAGAGAGTGCTAGACGGTTTTGGCGCAACTGGCATCAGAGCGATAAGATTTCAGCTAGAAGGTGGATGTGAAGTTCATGTATCAGAGATAAACCCGGCTTCCTTGAAAATTATAGAAAATAATGTAAAGCTGAATTCCGCACCGATCACGATACATGCTGAATCCTTCGCAGAAACTTCCAGAAAGATACCATTCGATTATATCGATGTGGATCCATACGGATCGGTTGTGCCATATCTTGATGCAGCTATTGCCAATATCAAGAACAATGGATACATAGGAGCAACTGCAACTGATCTCTCCGTTTTGACTGGATCTTATCCTGAAAAGACATTCAGGCGCTACGAATCTGTGATAATAAAAGATACGTTCAAACATGAGAAGGGCCTGCGCCTCCTGGTTGCTTATGCTGCAAGAAGAGCCGCCGCGATCGATAAATATATCAGGCCTGTAATCTCCTTCTGGAGCGGCCACTATTACAGGATGATCTTCCAGGTCAAATCGGGGTCCAGAGAGGCAGATAACATGCTCTCCAGGGTTAGAACAATAAATCTTCACGATCATGTCAGTAAGAATTACGCGGATAAGACAGAGGGACCATTGTGGACAGGAGACCTTGAGGATAATACTTTCATTGAAAAAATGCAACCGACGGAGAGATCGAATAATGAGAAGTTCAAGTCGTTTGTAGATTTGTTAAAAAACGAGAACAGATCGCTATTTTTCACCGACCTACAGGACGTTGCTAGATACATGCGATCTGATGTTATGAGCCTTTCCAGAGCAGGGGAAATACTCGAATCAGCCGGCATAGAAATGAAAAGAACACACTTTTCATATACAGGAATAAAGTCAAACCGGCCGGTTTCTGAGATATTCGCCATGATATCGGAACAATCCCAGCGACAAAAACAATAACGTGGTATTTATCTGCCTCTCAGATGTACAGCTGGATAAGAATAATCAGACCCATAAATGCACTTATGGGTTTTGTGGCAACATACATTTCTGCGCTTGTAGGAATAGGGCTGAACATAATACACTCCAATTTTCTTGAACTATCCACATTTGCTGGAATATGCGTTTTTCTTGTGATCTCAGCTGGAAACATAATCAATGATATCAGCGATGCCGATACTGATAAGATAAATCACCCTGAAAGGCCAATCCCAAAGGGAGAGATCAGGATCAGGGATGCTTGGATAGTCTCTGATGTTTTCTTTATCATTTCTGCTGTTTTAGCTGGAATATTGCTGAGTCTCACTGCCGGGATTGTTGTTATAACGGCAATTGCGGTTCTAGTCGGATATGAAATGAAGTTGAAAGGAACTGGATTACCAGGAAATTTTGCAATCAGCGTTCTTGTTGGCATGATATTCATATTTGGAGGGATAGCAGTCAGCTCCATTTCAAGGATGATCTTATTATTCCTTATGGCGTTCCTGACAAACTCGGCTCGTGAAATAATCAAGGATGTCCAGGATATGAAGGGTGACGTGGACAGGAAAACATTTCCAATGCGACATGGGATAAAGGCTTCATTTTCCCTGATTGTGGCGCTGACTCTTGCCGGAATTGCGTTTTCTCTACTCACCTATTTCCTTGGAATTTTTGGTTTTGTTTACCTTATCGTCGTAATAGTTGCAGACGCCGTATTCATAGCATCCCTGGCTGTTTTCAGCAGGAATGCAAAGGAAAGCCAGAACTTTTCAAAACTTGCCATGATCCTCGGACTGGTTGCCTTTACGGTGGGTGGGGTGGTATGAAAATAATTGATGAGATTCTTGCTGCAAAGGGCAGAAGGAAGCTGCACATGACACTCATAGATCCGGCAAGCCAGACATCTGAAAAAGCCGGAAATATTGCCAGAGAGGCAGGAATGGCAGGATCGGATTACATCCTGATCGGCGGATCAACAAGCGTAAGCAGTGATATGGTTGATTCCACGGTCAACGAGGTTAAGAAAGCAAGCGGCCTTAAGACTATCTTGTTTCCAGGCTCGAATGAAATGATTTCCCGAAAAGCTGATGCCATTTTATTCATGTCGCTTTTGAACTCAAGAAACATAAAATTTATAATGGGATATCAGGTGGCTTCCTCCCTCTTCGTAAAAAGCCTCGGCATAGAGACAATACCCATGGGCTATGTCGTGTTTGAACCAGGTATGACGGTCGGAAAAGTAGGCGAGGCTAACTTGGTTGGAAGGGATGACAAAAAGCTCGCTTCTTCTTATGTTGCCGCGGCCGAGCTACTTGGAATGAAGCTCGTCTATCTTGAGGCCGGAAGCGGTGCTCCTCAGCACATTCCCCCTGAAACCATACGTGCAGCTAAAAACGCGATCAGTATTCCGGTTATAGTGGGTGGAGGTATAAGGACTCCAGAGGCGGCTGAAGCCGTGTCACGTGCAGGTGCTGACATTGTTGTAACCGGAACAGTAGCCGAACGCGCTTCATCTATTCTCGATTCTCTTACACCCATTATAAAGGCCCTGAAAGAATGAATGGCTGAATGGATTCTGGTTCAACTCTCATTTCATTAAAGGAGCCTCTCCATCAGTATTTCATCATGGAATTTTCCATTTACTTGCAATTCACGTGATAATTTACCGACACGTTGGAAACCATTCTTCTCATACAGTGCAATGGCCGCTTTCTGATCCTCTATAACGCCAAGTTCTATCTTCATTATGCCTTCCCTGGAAGAGGCGATTTTAATTGCCTCCTTTAGGAGCAGATCTCCGATCCCTATACCTCTGAACTCCTTTTTTACGAAAAGCCCAAAAATATCCGCAATATGCTTCTGCTTTTGTCTAGGCCTGAATAATAATCCAATAACACCAACCACCTCGGATCCTTTTTGCGCAAAAATGTGGTTTGCTATTCTCTCCTTCCAGAGTGATTCGGGCGCTTTTTCCTCGTCTGTAACGGAGCTTGAAAATGCAAGGGGTTCCATCTTAAGCCCTTCAAGCCGTATTTTCCTGTATTCCTCCCATCTATCTGCCGAAAGCCTTGTAATTGAGATTGGGTGCGAAGATTTCCGGATGCTATTACTCATGGCAGTCTATTCATTTTTGCCTATTTGAAATTATTCTAATGACACTAACATCCGGGAAGCATCCGTTATGATATGAATCACTGTGCTTTTATTCCCAAAACCGATTAGCCGGTATGAAGATTGCACTCAGAATCGAGTACAAAGAGGGTGTTGAGGACCCCGAAGCATCTGTTGTGGAAAAGAATGCACATACGCTGGGTTTTGATAAGTTAAAATCAATAAAGATAGCCAAAGAGTACGTTTTCAACGTCAATGACAAAGAAGGTAAAGCGCAGGTTGAAAAGATCGCGAGAGACCTGCTTGTTAATCCCGTGATCCAGCAATTTACAATATACGAGAGAGATGAATAATGCCTGGAAAAAAAAGAATGGCTGCTCAGACGGTTAAATTGACCGGACTGGAAGATGCCAAACTCCCGACCATAAGCAAGCGCATGAAACTCGGCCTCAGTGCAGACGAAATGATCATGCTGAAGAACTATTTCCTGTCGCTTGGGCGAGACCCCACAGATATTGAAGTGCACGCTATGGCTCAGGCATGGTCGGAACACTGCTGCTATAAATCCTCCAAGTTCTACCTAAAGAAGTATCTGTCAGGGTTGAAGCAGGACTATGTTGTGCTTGCAATGGAGGATGATGCAGGTGTCGTAGAATTCAATTCCGAGCATGTATATGTCCTCAAAATGGAGAGCCACAACCATCCAAGTGCCATCGAACCGTATGGAGGTGCTGCTACCGGGGTTGGTGGAATAATAAGGGATGTACTCTGCATGGGTGCACAACCTGTAGCCCTCCTGGATTCCTTGTTTTTCGGGGACCTCAAATCCGGTCACGGGGAAGGGCAGCTGGACCAGAGGTTCGTTTTCAATCGTGCAGTCGCGGGTATCCGGGATTATGGGAACAGGATGGGAATACCGACTGTGGCGGGAAGCCTTGCCTTTGATCGCTCTTATTCGGGAAACCCTCTTATAAATGCGGGCTGCATTGGAATTGCCAGAAAGAAGGATATTGTGAGAAGCCGTGTTACTCAGTCCGGTGATCTCCTTGTCGTGGCAGGCGGGAAGACTGGCAGGGATGGCATTCATGGAGTGAACTTCGCCTCAAGATCAGTATCTGGGAAGAGAGAGGAGGATATAGGTTCAGTGCAGCTTGGGAACCCTGTAACTGAAGAGGCTCTTACACATGCCGTGCTGGAAGCGACAGAAGCGGGTATTCTGGATGGAATGAAGGATCTCGGCGGAGGAGGGCTATCAAGTGCAGTAGGAGAATTATGCTATGCCGGTGGCCTCTCCGCGGTAGTCTATCTGGATCAGGTACCTCTCAAGGAGGAGGACATGCACCCATGGGAGATATGGGTCAGTGAGAGCCAGGAGAGAATGCTTATGGCTGTCTCCGACAAGAACCTTTCCCGACTGGATGCAATACTGGAGTCCTGGGGACTGGATCATGCGGTGATCGCCAGGGTCAAAGAGGGAAGCAACCTGAAGATCGAATTTCACGGAGAGACTGTGCTAGATCTCGATTTGGCGTTCATGACATCCGGACCCGTTTATTGCAGGAATTACACCCTCCCAGAAAAGAATGGATTTACCAGGATCCAGCCGAAGGAACCTCCTGATCTAAATTCCTTCGCCCTCGAAATGCTTTCAGATTTCAACATATGCTCCAGGGAACCCGTGACCAGGACATACGATTTCACCGTCCGGGGATCAACCATCGTAGGTCCGCTTACTGGTTCCATAGATGCTGAAACGCATTCTGATGCGGCGGTCATTAAGCCGCTGGAAGATTCATACATGGGTCTCGTCCTGACTTCGGATTCCAGACCTATTATGGTGGCAGGCGATCCGTATAGAGGAACACTGAACACCCTGTCTGAAGCTTACAGAAATATACTGGTGAGCGGTGGCGTTCCGCATTCTATAGTCGACTCAATGAATTTCGGTAATCCAGAAGATCCTGCCCAGCTTGGCAAATTTGTCGAATCTCTTCGTGCCATACGTGATTTCTGCCAGAAGTTCTCGCTTCCAGTGGTTTCTGGTAACGTGAGCCTATATAATCAGAACAAAGAGGGGAATATCAAGCCTACTCCTGTCATATTCATGACCGGAATTATCGATGATGTAAGAAAGGCCATACCCTCATACTTTACGGGTGCTGGAAATTCAGTATATCTTTTGGGTAATGAGGATGGGGACCTTTCCGGGAGTTGCTTGCTGCACCATCTGGGCTATGAAGATAACAGCGCCCCGTTTGTCGATCTTGATGAACTTTCCAGCATCAGAAAAAGTATGGAAACACTGATTGCGCATGATTTGGTGCTTGCCGCACACGACATTTCCGATGGAGGTCTTCTCAATGCTCTTTCCGAGATGACATTCGGCAGATCAATAGGCGTTTCTGTCGATATTTCTGAGACTGGAGGAGGCAGGGCCATAAACAAGCTCTTTGCTGAAGGGGGAAACAGGATTCTTATTGAAGTTCCTCATGACAAAGAAAGGATAATTGAAAATCTGGTGACTGCAACTATAAGGAAACTGGGAACAACAGGCGGAAACCAGATATTAGTGGAAAATATGGACGTGGATTTGATAGACATAAGAGTAGAAGATGCGAAGAAGGCATGGTCAAATGGGCTCTCAGCTTTTATTTAGTCTCATGACTTTCAGCATTTTTTAATCATGATGCAGATCCCAAGGGTGTAAAAATTACATGTGGCCAGATTATTCGGATCGAGAGAGACCAGAATGGATTATATACCAGAATAAACTTTTGGTGCGGAGGTAGTGCCATGTTTGTCCCGTTCTGGTATGGAGACGATGATGACGACAATGATGACGACGATGATGACGATGGTTTCTAATCTTTAAAAATATTATTATGAGTTTTCTCACGGGAGAATACTCATTTTAGGTTTATTAGGTAAGAATTCGGGAAATTTAAAGGCTTTTTATGGATGTTTTTAAGCTCCTTGACGAGAAGTTAAGGGCGTCGATGGCTGAAAGGGGAATTATTGAACCAACCCCTCCACAGGAAAAACTAATACCTCTGATACTGGCCGGTGAGGACGTGCTGCTGCTTGCTCCAACCGGAAGTGGAAAGACAGAGGCCGCCATTCTTCCCGTCTTCAGCAAGATGCTTTCCGAGAGCCCTAAAGCGATTTCAGCGCTATACATAACGCCACTGAGGGCCCTCAATAGAGACATGCTTGGCAGGCTGATAGAATATGGGAAGGAGGCTGGATTGTCTGTAATGATAAAGCACAGTGATATTACCGACAAAGAGAGGAGAGAAATAGTTGTCCATCCTCCAAACGCACTCATAACTACTCCTGAATCGCTGCAGATCATGCTTAACGGTAAGAGGCTCCGTGTTCTCCTCGAATCAGTCAGGCACGTTATTGTAGATGAAGTACATGAGCTTGCGCAAAATGAGCGCGGCTCACAGTTTGCTGTTGCACTGGAGAGACTCAGGAAGCTTTCCGGCGGATTCCAGGTTATAGGTTTATCGGCGACCGTCGGGAACCCGGGGGATCTGGCTAAATTTGTAAACCCCGGAAGAAAGACATCAATTGTAAAGGTTGACATCAGGAAACTTATAAGCATTCAGGTAGAAATTCCTCCACCCGCATCACAGGAAGTTGTTGAAAAGATGGGATGCGACCCACAATACGCGGGTGCAGTAAGCCGCATATGGGAGTTGATTGGCAGCCATCAGGGTACGCTTGTATTTGTTAACACAAGGAGCACCGCGGAGGACATAGCTTTCAGGCTGAAGATGTGGCTGGGTGATATACCTGTGCTGGTGCATCACGGATCGCTTTCTAAAGAATCCAGAGAATCCGCGGAGCGTGACTTCAAGGAGGGGAGAATTAGCGCCCTGATATGTACATCGTCTCTAGAACTTGGCATAGACATTGGCCTGGCGGATCTCGTTATACAGTTCAATTCACCCAGACAGGTGAACAAGATGGCCCAGAGGATAGGAAGATCCGGCCACTGGATTGAGAAGGTGTCAAAGGGCATAGTGATATGCAATGACATGATTGAACTGGAGGAAGCAGTTGCAATCGCGTCGCTTGTAAGAGAAAACCATTATGAGAATATACAAATAAGGGAGGGTTCAATGGCAACACTTGCCAACCAGGTGCTCATGGAACTGAACTTCACTAAAAGTGCTGATAAAAAGGAGCTGCGAGAAACACTCTGCAGGGCATATCCGTTCAGGAAGACAACACCTGAGGAATTTGATGAGCTGCTTGATTTTCTTTCATCAACAAGAAAGATATGGATCGATGGCGACAGGATAGGAAAGAAAGGGTCGGTACTGAACTATTATCTGGAAAACATTTCAATGATACCGAGCGAGAAGAATTATCGCGTTATTGACATAGTAAACAAGAAATTTGTTGGCACGCTTGATGAAAGGTATGTCGTAAATGAAATTGAGCCCGGATCATACTTTGTAATGAGGGGATCAACCTGGAGGACATCAAGGATTGATGATGATCGTATACTTGCCGAACCCTTCCTGACACCAGCAATCGCGCCCAAGTGGTCCGGGGAGGATATACCTGTCCTGCTGGACGTAACCAGACGAGTGTCAGAGATCAGGTCAGGGTTCCATGACATAGAGGGGCTCAACACCGAATCCATGGAAAGATTACAAAGGTGGCATCAATCGAATCTCGCCACCATTGATCGCTCAATAATCGAAAGCAAGGGCGGAGAGGTCGTCATCCAATCACTTCTTGGTACAAAAGGAAACTTCGCACTTGGGGAGATTCTCGCTAGCATTCTCACGGCAGTTACAGGGGAAAGCGCAGAGATGGATTACTCACCTTATCATGTTTATTTGAGGCTTGCCAGACATGTTACTTCCAGAGACATCTTTGGACTCATTAAAAACATTGAGCCAGAAAAGATGCTTTCGTACATAAACGGTCTGGCGAGAAGGAGCCGTTTCTTCAACGGTGTATTTCTATACGAAGCCAGAAAGTTCGGCATAATATCCACGGAGAGTGAGCTTGGAAGAATAAGGATGGAGAAGATCATTGATGCTTATCATGATACGGTATTGTTCAGGGATTCAGTGCGAAAGCTTGTCTCAGACTATATGGATATAGAGGCTCTTGAAGGTTTCCTGACCAGCATAAATGAGGGTAAAGTCAAGGTGGATCTAGCCGAAACCCTTTCAGAATCTTCGAGTTCTTTCCTGGCGCATTACCTTGAGAGAGTTGTTCCAATACAGCCGACTAAGGTAATTCTTGAGGCCGTCAAGAACAGACTCCTGAATGAACCTGTTATTCTTGTATGTACCAGATGTAAACACATCCGCTCTGGTAAGGTTCGGGAAATGACAAGCCTTAAATGTGAGGCTTGTGGGAGCACCCTGGTGGCTGCTTTTTCTGAGTTTGAGCGTGACCGTGTAGCTAACGCCATTTCGGGGGGAGAAGATAAGGAGATGCAGAAAAAAATAATCAAGAATGCCCACCTGATAAGAGAAAAAGGGAGAGTTGCCCTTCTTACGCTTGCGGCAAGGGGTGTTGGAACCGAGACCGCTAACCGCCTTCTGGAAGTTTCCTATGCAAACGAGGATGACCTCATCAAGGCAATCCTTAACGCCGAAATGGACTATTCCAGAAATAGGAGATTCTGGTCATAAACGAGCCTCCTAACGGAGCGAAAGCCGCATTTCAGTAGTCGGCCTGAATCCCATCTTTTCATATATCGGCCGACCGTAGTCAGATGCATGCAGGGTTATTCTTGTGTAACCTCTTTCCATGCAAAGATCAACGCATTTTCGCGTAAGGTCAGTACCGACCCCTCTATT
>JAKACH010000020.1 GCA_021821635.1 Thermoplasmata archaeon
TTGCCTTGAACGCAGTGTTCATTCCGTCAAAGGGTTTCTGGACAGTAAAGCCTCTCGCCTTCAACTTGGATACCAGAAGTTCTGAAGACTTCACTTCCTTACTTCCAATCTCTGCAAGTTCATATATGGATCTGGACAGATCTACTATGTCGTTCATCTTGTCTGCAGGTATAAATTCATTCTTCATGTTAAGCATGATATCCGTACAGTGAATAATTTTTTTCTGAGTCCAGGACATAAGTATTCAGTGAGTGTGGGACAAAATTAAAATGCTTTAAAACGTACCATCCATCATGACAAACTTTGCCTGGTTCTCGTCCACCGCTGAATTTCTAAAGGAACTTGAAAATCCTGAATTCATTTCCTCATTGAAGGGCAAATTTAGAGCATCTTTCAAGGAAGATCCGTCAATTGAACTTGTTAACTCATGGGCTTCGGAAATTGTCTTCCTGAAAAAAGCACTTGAAGGCGTTGATGGTTCAATAGTTCTGGAATACAGGATTCCAGGCAGCGGAGAGCGGGCGGACGTTGTTGTCATCTCAGAAGGGGCAGAAAGAAATGCAGTCATTTTAGAAATGAAAGGATGGAGAAAAGGTATCGAGAAGAGTCCATTTCTCTATGATACGGATCAGAATCCCCCCAATCAGGTAAACCCAATTTATCAAATGCTGAATTATGTTGGCAAGATACGCTTTACCAGCTCGTCTGGAGACTCATTTAAGATTGACGGGAAAGTAGTCTTATACAATATGGATCGCAACGATGAGAAGGAGATCCTTGTTTTCAGGTCAGAAGAAAAAAGACTGGAAAGTTACCTGAAGGCTCTTATAACTAGGCCTAATTCAAACGGAAATGGAATAAAGTTTGTACAATCTACGTATAAGCAGAACAAAGCGCTCTTTGAAGTCATTAAGGACCATTATAACGAGTTGAGGGAAGGCGCAATGGAGACACTTGCCGAAACTGGTTTCGGCCTCTACCTGGATCAGCTCTACGTTTACAACAGGCTGGTTGAAGCTATTGAACATAATGAGGGAGGGCAGTTCATAATTCAAGGCGGACCGGGATCTGGCAAAACTATGATTGCTGTTGAACTCCTTCTAAGGTCTTTGTCAATGAAAAAACAGAGTGTTCTATGTTACAGAAATAACAGGATGGTCGAATCGCTGCGAAAACTTTTTGCTTCAATTGAAAGCGGCTTAGATGGGGTGATAAAATTCTTCTCCACGGGAAGGCCCAACAATCCCGGGGTTGCTGAAATGGGATGGCAATCAAAATTGGATGTGGCAATATTTGACGAAGCCCAGAGAATGACCCTTGAGAACATAAAACTTGCCGGGAATGCTGCAAAAACTACAATCTTCTTTTATGATGAAAAGCAGATTTTGAGCACAGAAGAATATGGAACATCAGAAAACTTTTCGAGGATTTATCCAAATGCGATCTTGATGAAATTGTCCGGGCTGTATAGAAATGGGCTGGAATATGGCAAATTTGTTGAAAACCTCTTAAATTCTAATTTTGATAGTTCGACCCTCTCCGACTACGAGTTGCATTCATTTAACGATATTACGCAGATGATACGGGAATTGAGGATCAGACAAAAAAATGGAAGGACCGCAATTGTAGCATCATTCACCGAATCTAAGGGTAACATTAATGACAAGCAATCGATAGAGAATATCAGGGTGGGGTATCCACTAAGCTCGAATCTCGATCTTTACAGGGAAAAAGGGATCACGATAAGGTGGCTTATGGATCCAAAAAAGGACTATGCTCCATTCTGGGTCGATGGGCAGTCCAATAACATGGACAAATGCGCCTCTGTCTATGGCAGCCAGGGATTTGAAGCTGACTATGTTGGTCTGATATGGGGACGCGATCTTGTTTGGAGAAGCGGACGATTTGAGCTGGGGGATAATTGCGAGGACTCGCCTGGAGGGAGAAACAGCCTAAGGCGAATTTTCATGAAAGGTAAGCTTGGCGACAAAGAGGCATATGAAAAAGCCAGGGGACTTCTGATCAATAGATACCGGATACTCCTGACAAGAGGAATAAAAGGGACTTTTATTTTCTGCGAAGATCCGG
Organism: Thermoplasmata archaeon; assembly: GCA_021821635.1. Taxonomy (GTDB): domain Archaea; phylum Thermoplasmatota; class Thermoplasmata; order Thermoplasmatales; family Thermoplasmataceae; genus UBA582. The sequence goes on from JAKACH010000020.1 coordinate 2,089, forward strand.
AAACATCCACTTTCCTTCAACAGATTATGCAATCTGCTAAAGATATCAATTCCATCTTTTGATTTCTGAAACAAATCGCATTTAATTTGCTGATTTTTCCTTCAGACATATCCGCTTCAAAAGAACCAAGGTAATTCTACCGCTTTAACTCATGAATTATGTGACGCGCTTCAGGCAATATTAATTCTTTCAGGCCGAGTGCGGCGGCACCGGGCGAACCTGGAAGGCAGAAAACCGCTTTTCTCTGAACAATGAAACCTGATGCGCCTGACAGCATAGCCGCAGTTCCAACGTCCTTGTAGGACAGCTGCTGAAACTGAACCATAAAACCTGTCATTTCCTTCTGTGATAAGCTCCTTACAGCTTCTATTGTCACATCATACTTCGTAATGCCAGTCCCTCCGGTTATAACAAGTATATCGCATTTTTCAATCATTTTCCTGACAGCGGAAGTGATCTCATCAAAGTCGTCCTTAACTATTCTCTTATCGGCAACCTCAACCCCTGAGTTTTTTAGAATATCATGAAGAACCTTACCTGATTCATCATTTTCCGGCAAACGAGTGTTGCTGCATGTCAGTATTGAAAAGATGGGAATGCTGCCTGACGATACATGGTCATGCATGACTCTTTACCTTCTTTTCCACATGCAAGTCAAATATCCTGGTATCAGGATAATTCCCGGTTATGTCTTTCTCTAGGTACTTTGTCATATCCCATATCGTAAGGAGGGCTGCACTGGCACAGGAAAGAGCTTCCATTTCTACGCCTGTCTTGTATGATGCCTTGACTTCACAGACTGCTGTTATCTCTTCATTCTTGATGTCAAAATTTACGGCAACTTTCTCAATAGGAATCTGGTGGCAGAGTGGAAGCAGATCAGGTGTATGCTTTGCTGCCATGATGCCCGCTACCTTTGCAGTGGAGATCACATCCCCTTTCTTTATCCTGCCCTCTTTTATGAGTTCAACTGTAGAACTTTTTAACCTTATTTTCCCGGACGCAACTGCCGAGCGATCTACAATTTCCTTCTCTGATATGTCTATCATTCGGTACCGCAGATACATTCCTTTCTTATTAAAAAGTGCACCCATTCCCATGATATTAGACATGATCTTGTGAATCTCCTGGAAAGAGCAATATATCTAACAACGCTTTACCCAACGATCTAGCATGTTAGCCAAAGTACAGTCTGATCCTTTATCCCTCGATAGCCTTGCTTTGCTAAAGGGACGAGGCAATTCAGGTGCGCTTGTGTTGTTTGAAGGCACTGTCAGGCGCAGGACGGGAAAAGTGGAAATTGAATCCCTATTCTATGAATCCTACAAAGAGATGGCTGAGGCCAGCATGCTGGAAATACTTCAGCAGGCAGGCAAAAAATACTCTCTAATCGACGCGGTAGCGATACACAGGATAGGTTCAATTATGCCTGGCGAACCATCAGTGCTTGTGGCCGCATGGGCTGAGCACAGAGACGAGGCATTCAAAGCCTGCAGAGAAATAATTGACCAGATAAAGAGCAAAGTTCCGATATGGAAAAAGGACATACTTGTCGGTGGAAAATCAAACTGGCATGAGGGGAACTAGCCGCCGCTTACCGGCGGGAAGATAGCAAGAACGTCATCGTTGCTTACCCTGGTCTGTGGATCTGCAAATTTTTCATTTAGTGCAAAGAGAACATTTTTCTGGCCATTCAATGCAGGATGTCTCGTCTTGAGCTCTGAATAAACCTCTTCAACATATGAAGTTCCTTGAACAGGATAATCTTCCTCTTCCACTCCAGAAAGATCACGAAGTGTCGCAAAGTACCTGATCTTCATTTATTTCCTCCCTCCTCCAGTATGGTTCCCTCTTATTTGTCGCCTGAATAAATGCCTTCTCAATGTCGCTGTCGGTATGTCTCTTCCTGGAAGCCCCAAATACGCTTGTATAGTTATCGCTCCTCATAAGGCATGGTTTGAGTTCTCCTAAGGAGGTAACACGCATTCTGGTGCAATTATCACAGAAATGATAATTGTGCATTGGTCTGACAATCTCTACTTTTGCTATACCTTCAGAAACGGGAACATTAAACAGGGGCCTGTCGTGCAAGGAGTTGTGTTCTGTCCTGATCGAAAGAATGGACAATTCCTTCTCCAGTGAATCCAGCGGATAGTGGTACTTCAGGAAATCCTCCGACTTTTCCAATTCTCTAGGTACCTCATACTCAATAATCTGCAGTGTGTAATCGTTCTCTGCGGAGTTCTGTATCATCTTCCATATCTGGTCCTCATTGATTCCCTTGAGCGCAACAAAATTAACCTTTACTGGATTAAGTCCGGCGTTCTGGGCAGCCTTTATTCCCTCAACAACGCGACCAAGTGCATCCATACCAGTTATAAACTCGAAAGCTCCTGGATCAATGGAATGCATCGATATGTTGATGCGATCCAGGCCAGCCTTCTTCAGATCTGGTGCAATGGATGTAAGGCGAGTACCGTTTGTTGTCATGGATATCTCTCCGCTTACAATCGACCTGGTCTCTTTTATTATTTCCACAATGTCGCTACGAAGTGTAGGTTCGCCACCCGTGAACTTCACCTTGTTGATACCCAGCCTGCCTGCTACCTTAATGATCCTGATGATCTCATCCCTGGATAACTGGTTGGCCTGAATGCCTGTGCCTTCCATGTGGCAGAAGAAGCACTTGAAGTTGCAGGTCGTGTTAACCTGGACTCTCAGGCTCGAAACGGGACGGCCGAATGAATCCTGAAGCATTTCGATTCACCATATATTATTGGTATTAATCATTATCTTGCTTTTGCGGCTACAACTTTGCCTGAATGGATAAAAAGAATGTTTATTTCATGCATTCTTATCTTCCCTCCATGCCAGAGGGGAGATATTCAAGGATCGAGAAATTGAAAAAAATCGGTCCGAATAACCTGCAGAAGCTCCAGGCGCTTTCTGTTGCAGTCATCGGAATTGGCGGCACTGGATCCCTTTTAACTGAAATGCTGGCCAGCAATGGCATCGGAAGAATCACCGTAATTGACAGGGACTATGTTGAGGAGAGCAACCTACACAGGCAGATAATCTTCGGTGAGAAGGACATAGGCAAGCGCAAGGTTGATGCAGCAGCCGGCAGAATATCAGAAATTAACGCATCCACCAAGGTAAAGAAGGTCTTCGGAACACTCGATTCAGGTAACGCTGCAGAAATATTTAACGGCGTTGACTATGTACTGGACTGCACGGATAATATTACATCAAGGCTTATCATAAATGATGCCTGCGTGAAACTGGGTAAGCCATGGATATTTTCCTCTGCATTGGAGACATACGGCCAGTTTAAAGCAATAGTCCCCGGAAAAACAGCTTGCTTTGCCTGTTTTAATGACCACATTCCTGAGGCGTTTCCAACATGTGCTCAGGTTGGAGTCCTTTCCTCAGTTCCAAGCATTATTTCGGGCTTCGTTTTCTCCACTCTCGTAAGGATGCTCTTAAGGGAGGAGGAAGGTGATTACCTGTACCATTTGGAAGCCTGGCCGCCATCAATAGAAAGAATCCTCATTAAGAGGAATCCGCAATGCAGGGCCTGCGTCAAAAGGGATTTTACTTATTTGGACAGTAAATACGCTGGTCTCGATTTCCACCCGCTTGCGTAGAATGGTTCAATGCCTTTGTGTGGAGATAAGTAGCTCCTGTTTTATCGGAGTCTCGAATATCTTCACACCAGTTACGTTTTCAATAGCCCTTGACAGTGCTATTGGAACTCCTATGGTCGGGGACTCCCCAACGCCTTTCGCTCCTATAGCAAGATTGGATCTGGTGTCAGCCAAGAATACTTTGTATTCAGGAAGCTGGTTTGCAATAGGAACACCGGCATCGGCTATAGAAGCAGTTAGCAGCTGGCCATCATCGCTATACATTATCTCCTCGTAAAGTGTCTGCCCAATTCCCTGCGCCATTCCGCCAGCTATCTGCCCTCTCACAACTTCTGGCGTCAATGCCCTTCCAACATCATAGTAGGCAGAGCATTCCTTGACTTTGACCTGTCCCCTGCTGTTGACCTCGCATGTAGCAAGATTACAACCAAGCGAATTCATGCTCCCCTCACCCCTCCAGTGGACATATTCATCTGCCCCTTCCTGCAAGAGAGTAGTTGACGAGTAAATTCCATGTTTGGCGGTAAATGCCTGCTTTATTTTCTTGCATGCTTCATGAACGGCCATTCCGCCGACCATCGCTGACCTGCTCCCCCATGAACCGATTCCATCCTTCAGCATTCCGGTGTCACCGAGCTGCAGATGAACCAGGTTTGGATCTATGCCCAGACCTTCGTTGACAAGTGTTTTTACAAACAGGTCATGTCTCTGTCCATGTGCGTCTCCGCCCAGCCAGACTTTGACCTCGCCTTTCTCTATCTTTATCCTTGCAGTTTCGCCTGGCTGGAATGCAGGAACCAGGACGAAGAAGGCAAACCCGGGCTTGTCCTTCAAGAGTTTTCTGTAACCGAGCTTGTTGATTGCATCTTCAAGGAAACTCTTCGCAGGCGGGACTTCCATGCCTAAAGGTGACTTGAATCCCTTGTCCACGGTGTTGATCAGGCGGACTTCAACCGGATCCATTTTCAGCTTATCTGCAAGCATATCTATCATCCTTTCAATGAAGAAATGTGCCTCCGGTCTTCCTGCCCCTCTGTATGGACCCTGGACCACCTTGTTCGTATATACGGGGTATGCTTCCACATAAGCATTGTCAATCTTGTATGGCCCGGTCATCTGCATGCCGACAAACCTTGCTGCAAATTCTCCGCTACCGCCGGAATACGCGCCCGAATCCACAATAACCTTTCCTTTCATTCCAAGTATCTTGCCGTTCTTGTTTGCGTAGAGCTTTACATACGCAGATGTTCCTCTTCCGGGCCGGCTTGCCATTAAATGTTCATGCCTGTTCTCGATCCATTTAACAGGTTTGCCTGTCTTGATGGCTAGAAAAGCAGCAAGAGCATATTCTGGGTAGACTCCGCCTTTCAGCCCAAAGGCTCCGCCGGTATCTGCCTGTATGACTCTTATCTTATCCTGCGGCATATTGAGTATCTCAGAAAGCCCCTCCCTTATGCTGTGCACGGACTGCGTGGATATCCAGACCGTGAGAAGATCATTCTCATATGATGCAACTACTCCGCGTGTTTCTATCGGATCAGTTGCAATCCTCCTGTTATTGAAATGACCCTCAATTTCGATCTCAAAGCCATCAGTCCTGAAATCGCTGCCCAATGTCACTTTCCTGTAAACATTGCTTTTCATGAATGGATAGACAGGGGGCGACTCCAACGATTTTTCCGGATCCATCATCGGCGGCAACGGCTCAATTTCTACCTCCACATCTTCGGTGCGATCCTCCGCATCGTATCTATCCTTGCCCAGCACGACCGCCATCGGTTCTCCGATATAATTAACGTATTTATCAGCAAGAACAGGCTCTATTAGGCCCTTTTCTCCCTCTGTGGCACCTTCACCCACCGATGCCATATATGCCGGAAAGTCCTTGAATGTGTAACCACCGTTCAACTTGATGATCTTCCCGCGTGAATAATTACTCCTTACAACTGCCATATGTTGCATTCCAGGAAGAACAATATCATCGATGAACTTCCCTTTCCCCTGGACGATTTCCTCTACAGTACTCAATTTATCTCCCCCTCTGCTTTGTGACCATTTCCTCTTCTTCCTCCGGGATCATAGATCTTGCAGCTTCCTGGATAGAATCAACAATGCTGTCGTACCCCGTGCATCTGCAAATATTGCCTGAAATGGCCTCTCTTATTTCATCCCTCGTTGCTTCAGGGTTTTTCCTGATAAGCCAGTGAGCCATCATTATCATACCCGCAGTGCAGTAACCGCATTGTAGGCCATTCTTGTCGAGGAATGCCTTCTGCAAAGGATGCAGTTCTTTTCCATGTGAAAGGCCCTCAATAGTTGTAATGGTCTTTCCGTTCGCCTGCACTGCCAGAACAGTACATGACTTGACAGGCTTGCCATCAAGCAGTATTGTACATGCGCCACAATTGGTCGTGTCACATCCTATATGGGTACCCGTAAGACCGAGTTTCTCCCTGATGAAGTCCACGAGCAAAGTCCTTGAATCCACCTCTTTTTCATACACCTTGTTGTTTACTGTAACTTTTATTTTATTCATTGACATATAATCACACCCCCAGTGCTCTGTCTGTTGCTTTCGAAAGCGCTTCTAATCCAACCAGTCGAAGGACCTCTTTCTTGAATGTTGCAGATCCATAAGGATCTGTTGCAGGTTCGACGGAATCAACCATTAAATCGACAGCTTTTGAGATATTCTGATCCGAAAGCTTCTTCCCGACAAGGAAATCCTCTGCCTTTCTTGACCTGAAATTTATTGGGCCTATCGAGGTCACGGCAATCCTTGCTGTACCGCAATTCCCCAATTCGTTAATGGTGACAAAAGCCGCCACAGCTGCGATAGAGAAATCACCAGATCTTCTCTTGTGCTTAACGTAAGCACCACCGGATCCATGCTGTATCACGGGCACAACTATCTCTGTAAGGATTTCAGTTTCTCCCAGATCCGTTGAATATGAGTCTTTATAGAAGGATGATGCACGTACATCCCTGGATCCATCAGGACCGGTTATCCTGTAAGTTGCGTCAAGTGCTAGCATAACCGAGGGAAGATCATTCCCTGGGTCCCCATGGACGCAGTTTCCTCCTATGGTTCCCATGTTCCTGACTTGCGAGTCAGCTACCTGAGAGGCTGCCTCAGCAAGCAGTATATTATTCATGCGAATCTCCTGTGAATCCTCTACCTCGCCTGTTCTTACAAGAGCTCCTATTCTTATATTGTCTCCATCTCTTTTGATATAACTAAGATCTTGGAGCCCGCCGATGTCAACGATGTAGCCGAACGAGGCGAATCGCATTTTCAATATTGGTATCAGGCTCTGGCCACCAGCTAGAATCTTTGACTCGCCCTCATGTTCCTTGAGGAACTTTACGGCATCTTTCAACGTACGCGGTGTAATATATTCAAAAGATTGCGGATACATAGGCAGAATAGTAAAGTATCATATTTAATGATTTAATTTTGATGTTTCGCTTTCGAAATATTCCTTATTTCCTTGATTATCTCGGCGATTATACTTAAAGCGATTTCCTGAGGTTGTATTGCCCCTATATCCACTCCGATAGGTGTATGAATGCTTTCAATAAATGCATCGTCGACGCTTCCTTTCAATTCCTTGAAATCATGCGTTGATCTTTTCCTGCTTGCCATAAGTCCTATATATGGAAGCTTATGCTGTGCAAGATGCATTAGCACCTTCACGTCATCAGATCCTTTTGTAAGTATTACGGCATAATCATTTGGAGTAAACTGGAAGTTCGCTAGAGGGTCAATTGCAGATCCCTTCTCATTAAAGGTAATAGCCGATAGGTCGAGGATCTCCGAAGTAAGTCCGACTGTGCCTGCAATCTGCATAATGGAATCTGCAACATCATCCTTTCCTGCCTGTTTTATTACAACTATCCTCTTTTTTGGCAGGAATGGTTCGATGAACAGCTCCATGGTTCCACCGCAGAATGTCTCAACAAATATTTCGTCTGGGTTTGTATTAAGGTGCATCTCCTTAATTGATTTCTCCGCTTCCTCGAGATGAACTCTTACGATCTTTGCCTTTCCGTCTTTCAAGCATTCGGCTGCCGGCCCTGCTATTGCACCTTCCGGGCAGGCACCGCCAAGCGAACCAAATAGAAGCCTTCCATCCTTTGAAAGTATAACTTTAAACCCGGGTTTGGCCAAGGTAGAGCCCTCTGCCCTGATTACAGTTGCAACCGCAAAAGGCTGTCCTGATTCAGACAGCCTGGCAGCAAAAGTGAATACATCCTGATCCTGCATATTCGCTAATGGGGATAATGGATAATATCATTTTCCTCCAGGAATGGATCAATACTCATATCAGGAAGCAATATACAGGCATGAAGCTGAATGGAAATTTTGATGTGACATCCAGCAGGAAGGATGCAGCTGCCAAGATACTGTCAGCCGAAAAACTGCTTACATATATTCCTGACATCGTTGATTCACAGATTGTAAACCCCAAGGAAATAGAAGCAACAATAAAGGCAGGAATTGCCTTTATAAAAGGGAAATTCAAGACAAGAATACTTATTTCTGCCGAGAGCAATGAAGAAAATGTGAAAATAAGCGGAAACGGCACCGGCTCCAACAGCTCACTTTCATTCACGGTGAACATAAAGTTTGACCAATCCGGCACAGGATGCACGATCTCGTATGACGCGGACGTAAACGTTGCAGGCAATGCAGCGACAATGGGCCAGAGAGTGATAGAAAAGGCAGCACGGGACTACGTAGAGAAGATCATTGGGAATTACAAGAAATCTTTCAGGTGATCCTTGCCGGCAAACTGCGTTCTGATCCTCGCGGCCGGTCTCTCAAAACGCTTCGGGGAAAACAAGCTTTTACAGTATTTCAGGGGAAGAAGGCTGGTTGAGTATTCCCTCGAGACAGCAATAGTGGCTGATGTTGGCGATGTATTTGTTGTAACGTCCCGGGGAATGAATTTTGACTCATATTATGATCACCTGGTGACAAAGGTGTTGAACGTATCACCCGAGGAAGGGATCTCATCATCGATAAGTGCTGGAATATCAAAAATAAGCAGGTCCCATGATTCATGCATCATAATGCTCGCAGATCAACCATTCGTTCCTGCATCGCATATCCGCTCTCTATATCAAAAAGCAATGAGGGAAAAGGTCGGGATTGTATATACAAAATGCGAAAAACGATTCGGTAATCCCGCTTACTTTCAGTCCAAATATTTCCAGTTCATGCAGAGCATGACTGGTGATTCCGGAGCCAAGTCTGTGATTTCCGATAACTTCCATGATTCAAGATACGTTGACATTCGCGACTGCAGGTACCTGCTGGATATAGACAATCCAGATGATTTCCTGAAAGCGGAAAAAATTTACGATTCACTGTTTCCCAAGGGATTCCTGTAGCCTCCTCACCTTGTCCTCAAGCCACGGCATAACTTCCCTGATAAACGAAGGGCCATGATGAGCGAAAAAGTCCAGGTTACCAGGTGTCTTGAAAACCATCTTGTTTCTTACCGCTTTCAAGTCAGACCACCCACGGTTCTTGATGGTTTCTTCCAGATCCTGTTCGGTGTACTTCGAAAACATTTTCGCTTCGTAGATAATAATATCAGGATCTGCTGAATGCACAAAATCCAGAGACGAGGGTATCCACTCTCTGTTCTGATCGGAATATATGCTTCTCAAACCCATGTACCTCAGCGCGTCTGTGATATAACTGAAGGCGCCGAACGCAATCGGGGAAGCAAGGTCTATCTCAAGATAGCATGAGCCCACTATTACACTTCTCGGACTTGGCAAACTTTTCATGAGGTTATACGAAAGCTTCCTTCCCTCTTCCCGTTTCCCGGTTATAATGCCAATCTTAACTGGAAGATCAATGATGCCTGCAAGGCTCACAGGAAGTTCAACACATACAACAGGGTAACTTTTTGCAAGCTCTGCAGTAAACTTATCCTGATACCCCGATATTGTAAATATAAGATCTGGTCTGAGCTCGTCCAGTATTTCACGTCTTACAAAACCATATGAGCCTATTTTTCTCTTTCTCGAAGTTTCAGGAGGTCTGACGCAAAAAGCTGAAATGCCGACAATCTGTTCGGAAAGACCAAGTTCAAAGAGGATTTCTGTTATAGAAGGACTGAAGCTTACTATTCTTTGCGGAATATCGGGGATTTCAACCTCCTCCTGCCTGTAAGAATAGACTTTGTGGACGCTCATTTCAGTCCCTCATTATTTATGTCTGCATTTATCAAGAGCAATCACCCAGTTGCAAGCTCCGATGCTTTAACTTCGAGTAGCTGGCACATCAAATACCGCAAATAAACACTATGGATATAACTTGAACTGTAATTCATGTTTCTGAAACTATAACTTCAAAACAGTTTCAGATGGGATAATCTATACGTTAGAAATATTATACTTTTAAGGGATTTCTGAGAGCTTTTTAAATGCTTGTGATTACGCGTCATGTACGCTGAACATTCTTAACTCTGAACGGCCTATTCGTTTGTAAAGATGTCACTTTTTTATTGAGGTTCGAAGGGAAAACAGCTGTACGAATTTATGAGAACTTAAATTATTTCCGCGCTAGTTTCTGATATAATTATCATACGGCTCCAACATCTCAGCGCTTAGAGCATGCGTAGCTCTGAGCCTAAGAAGATAAATCAGAAGAAGGAGATCCATGACAATGACATTGTAGATCTCATATTCTGCAACAGAAATGAAAGTTATCCTAGATTCGAGTAACCAAGCAAAGGCATCCAGCATTAGGAGTGCAGCTGCATAGGAAAATGCTCTCTGAAGTATTAGAGAAAACCCTAGTATGAAAAAAGTTACCTTTCCTATAAGAAAGAACCATTCAGCTAGGAAGACATGCGGTGCTGTCCCCTCATGATATACGCCTACCAGAGAAAGAAATAGACCATCCAGAATAAAGAAGGAAAGGCCAATGATCTCTGATCTGCTTCTCGAATTCCACGCAGAGGAGATAGAGAAAAGTCCAATAACGAGACCTGTTAGGATAAGGCCATCGTTGTATACACCTGGAAAATTCGGATCCTGGTGTCTGCCGCTTCCATAGGCATTGCCACCAAGATCACTGAGGGCATTGACGTTGACTTGGAACCATGGGTTAAGGTGTATCGCGATTGTTATGAAAACCCAAGGCAAGAAAATTACGAGAACACCAAGGATTTCACTAAACAAGAAACTACGGGCTTTTTTGTGCATTAAGAAGTACACTCATTAATTGTGGAGCAATATATGAGACTTTCTGGCATTCCTCAATGCCAGAATTTGATATAACCAACAGAACTGAATTCTAAATCTTGCCTCCCATTGACTCTGTTGACCATTTATTTCGTTGTGTTTAGTTCTGATATTATGTTGAATATCAACATTATTATGCCGTCAATAGTTTCCGTCCGATGCCCGAGTGGGGTAATTTGGATATCCTGAAGGCCTGCGGAGCCTCAGATCCGGGTTCAAATCCCGGCTCGGGCGTTGGAATATAACTTTACGGGCAACTAATTTGTTTATCCGTTTCAAAGGCTTTATATTAACAGGTACCAGTCATTTTAAGAAAATATATTTATAAAGACATAAGCAAGTGTTGCCCAGTCGTTTATCGGACATGTTCAACCTGATATGGAATTAGCTTTCGTCTCTACCCCTATTGCTTTACGGGGGAAAAAATGCTTAAGGCTTTATAAACCGTCATAATGTCTGACAGATGGTATTTCTAGATTTATCCCATTACTCTGATACTAAACATATCAAAAGCCTTTTTTCCGCAACTGAAAAACCTAGCTCAAATATTGGCACTCTGAATGATAATCTTTTTGTGCCTGCCCTGGACAATGAAATGGATTTCGATAACATATTCAGCATCGTTAAAAAAACAGTAAAACAGGTAACTGGTAAAAGTCGGGCTGGCCTTGGTCTCGCATTGTCGAACCTTCCAACTGGGCTTGGAGCATTCTGGCAGGTTGGCGGTAACTACATCGTTATGAACGAAATACTTTTGGATGCCATGAGGCATATTACAAAAAGCACCAGGGAAATGAACTCTTTCATATATGTGATATTAACGCATGAATATCTTCATTCCGTTGGTTATATCGATGAAGAGGAAGCAAGGATAATGACCCACAAGGTCGCGGAAGCAGCCTTTGGAAAGGATCATCCAGCTTCGGTCATGAGTGCAGGGGATTTGTGGAGACAATACCCGATCCTGCTTTCACTCGAAGGAGGAGACGGATCTATGCTGAAAATTGTTAGTAAGTTTGATATGGACTCAACCTCATATATTGGCTGAAAATTACCTTTCATGTACCTGGATAAAGCAACTTTTGAGTCAAGATTGAAGAACCTTAGAGTCCTAATGAAAGAGGCATCAGTGGATTATGTTCTCGTTCCACCCGGGCCCAATTTTTTCTACCTTACGGGAATGATTACAGAATCCATGGAGAGGCTTGCTTTGTTCATAATTGGCAAAGATTCGCAAGAAGTAGTCTGTCCTGACTTGATGAAACAGCAGGTCATTGAGGAAACACCAGTGGACAATATTAAAACATGGTCTGACGGTGAAGATCCATACAATCTTGCAAGCAAGGTCTTATCCAATAAAGGGAAGATTGCAATCGAAGGATCTGTCCCATATTTTCATTATGAAAGAATGGAAAAGTTCTTGAAGGGAAGGGCTGTGTCCGCCGATCCGCTGTTCCAGGAAATGAGAATAACAAAAGATCGTACTGAACTTTCCAACATCAGTGAAGCTATTTCAAGATCAGAAAAAGCCCTCGAAAATTCACTTCCAGAACTCAAAGCTGGCATAACGGAAAAAGAATTCAGCAGGATACTGGAGAACAACTTCTATGAGGAGGATCTGTCTGGTCCCGCATTTCCATCAATAGTCAGTTTCGGCCCCAATTCGGCTATGCCCCACCATTCTCCCGATGACACTAAACTGAAGTCCGGCGACACGATCGTTATCGATTATGGCGGTTCATACCGCGGTTATGCATCCGACTCCACCAGAACGTTTTTCTGGAAAAAGGAGGATCCGGAAATGCATACTATTCTCGAAACTGTAAGAGAGGCAAACGAAACTGCGAGGAAAGAAGCCACCAGAAACACGAAATACAGTGAGATGGACAGTCTAGCCAGAAAAATCATAACTGACGCTGGATACGGTGATAAATTTATACACAGGTTGGGACACGGTTTGGGAATACAGGTACATGAGCCTCCTTTTCTTGTAGGTACAGACACAAGGACCATGATCAAGAATTCAGTCTTCACTATAGAACCCGGCATCTATATTCAGGGAAAGGGCGGCGTGAGGATAGAGGATACCAATTACTTTGACGGTGAACGTTGCATTTCCTTCAATAAGATGAGCAGATCTGCCACGGTGCTATGAAGAAAATATGAAGACAAAGGTTCAGGAATATTTACTGAACCAGTTGAAAGTCTCATTCATGCTTCTCTTCACATGCTCTGTCTCCGAGAAGCCATGTCCTTCCCTCGGGAACATCAGCAGCTGCACAACCTTTCCCTTATCTTTCAGGGCACGGTAATACTGCAGATATTGCCCTAGTGGAACATAAGGATCTTCTATGCCATGAAGAAGCAGCACAGGAGTCTTGACATTATCAATATAGTTCAGCGGTGAAAATTTCTCGAACTTCTTGCCGGCGTATGGTGATTCATTATAGTGAATCGCGTCCCAGTCAGCTATATGAGTGGTACCATGGAAGCTCACCCAATCCGATATTCCGAATAGACCCACAGCAGCAGAGAACTTGCTGATCTGAGTGATAGCCCATGAGGTCATGAAGCCCCCGTAAGAGCCACCGGTGATAAACCATTTATCGGTTTTTGCCCTGCCAGATTCCCGCAGATATTCCATTCCAGCGAGTATATCAGCAAAATCCATGCCTCCCATATCGCCCCGGTTTGCCTCAGCATATGCCCTTCCCTTTCCAACACTTCCCCTGTAATTTGGCGAAAATACGGAAAAGCCGGAGGAAATGAGGTTAGTCAGCCTGTCCATGAACGTGATTGGCGAATACGAAGTCGGTCCACCATGTACGTCGACAACAACCGGGCAATTATCTCCCGCTGATCGGAAGACGCCGTATATTTCCATGCCATCCGACGATTTCCACTTAACAACCTCTGCAGGGAGGGGACTGCACTCCGTGACAGTGCTGTTCTCTCTGGTAATTCGGGATAATGCTCTGTTCTCGCCAACAACGCAGACCTCAGCAGGATGATCAGTGTCCTGGAAGGAAAAAACCAGCCCATTCTTTATGAACATGAATTCCGGTGAATATACAGGCATAACAGTGCCCACTGAATTCCATATATCAGTCAGAGCACCGTTGAAATAAACAGAAATGCCAGTTGTACATTCCTTGCCCCACAGGAAATAGAGGGCACTGTCCTTCCAGCGGGCATCGAAATAGCTTCTTTCATGATTCGCAGTAAGGTTTCTGCTTTGCAGTGTCTCCAGGTCCAGTTCAATCACGTCGCCCGAAAATACACCGAAATCACTCATCAGTGATTCAAGAAAGACTACCTTCTTTGAGTCTCCTGAAATTCTGGGCCTGGCAATGGCTCTCCAGGATGGATCGTAGAGAACATCCACCTTATGCTTGGCAATATCAACCTGCATCAATTTAGATCGGTACCATGATCCCTCGGACGGGTCGTCAGATGCAACGACAACAATCTTTGATTCTGTGGATGCGAACTCCCAGACCTGGATATTTTCCGTAACTTTGCGGAAACCCTGTCCTGGTGAATACAGGTAGAGAGATCGAAACATTTCATCGATCTCGTAGTTGACATAATCGTCGCCTTTTTCCTGTCTGTTCTTCATTTCCTGTGAAATCGGATCTGTCATCAAGAGAAATATGCTTTCATCCTTGTTCCATTCTATTCCATGTGCCACACCATCCAGCAGGAGCTTCTCTTCAAGCCCAGATGAAATGTTCTTTATCGTAAGATGATGCTTTTTCCGATCATTGGATAAAAAGGCGATCTTTGATCCATCAGGGCTGATCCTTGCGCTAGTTATATCGAAACCAGGTTCTGATATTCTTTGTAATTCCCTGCCCGAGGCAGCATCAATCAAGAGAATCGCGGAGTCACGGACTTTTTCCCTTTCGTGAGTTATGGATCCTGATATTATAGATATCAACCCGGCAGATTCAGAACTGTCCAGACACGTGAGCGTCCTGAGCTTGATGTAATCTTCAACAGAATGCCTTTTTCCCATAGCTACCGTATTAGTGATAATTAAAAAACCTTGTTCACTATATGTAAAGAAGTGTCGCTGCAACAAGTAACATGCGATTCAACGTAGGGGATATCTCAATTTTCTCAGACAGAGAATGAGCTCCTTCACCGACTGCTCCCATGCCGTCAATTACCGGTATACCTTCGGCTGAGACAAAGTTTCCATCGCTAGCACCGCCAACTTCGCATGCTTCAAGATCCATCCCGACCTTTCTTCCTATATCCTTGACTTTTCGGAATAGATCATCGTTTCTCTGATTTCTTTCCATAGGCGGTCTCTCTATTCCGCCGGTAACTGTAAGGCGTATCCTGTTATCGTGTGGCCTAAGATCACGAAAAGCACTCTCGATCCGCTTTGACTCCTGCTCAGTTTTCACACGCACATCGATCTCTATCTCTGCGTTTTCCGGCACTACGTTGGTCCTGGTACCGCCTCTGATAATCCCAACATTGACAGTTGTTCCGCGTTCCAAGTCAGCAAACTTCTCAACATCCAGAACAAGCCTGGATATTTCGCTGATCGCATTAATTCCAGCTTCAGGATCAAGGCCGGCATGTGAAGCTTTTCCTAGTGCCTTGACGCAGAATGTTCCAACGCCTTTCCTTCCAACCTTCAGCATGCCTTTCTCTGAAGATTCAAGCACTAGAACAGCATCGGACTTTTTTGCGAAACTCAGAATAAGATCTTTTGACGCTTCGCTTCCCACCTCTTCGTCAGGCGTTATGAGGATGGTAACAGAGCGCTTCAATGGGAATGCGCGAAGAAATTTCATGGCGTATAGTGAAATCAATATTCCTGACTTCATGTCAAAAACGCCCGGGCCGGTGCATATATCCCCTTTGATCTGGAATGGTAATCTTGAAAGGGTGCCTTCCGGCCAGACAGTGTCATAATGGCAGAGAATGAGAATATTTCTTTCGAGAGCTTTTCCATATGTCGCAGAGAGAATTTGCTTTCCATTCCTGATTTCAACCTCAGGCGAAGCGCCAGTTATCCGGGCAATCATCTCCTTCAGTATATCCGCGGTTTTTGATAAACGGGCCTCACTGGTAGAAGGTGATTCGCTTTCAACGAGCGTCCTCAAGTCTTTCAGGATTGAACTTCTTTCTCTCTCCAGAAATTCCAAAAATCCAGGCACCAGGTTCTGAGGCATTTCAGATCGGTATCTCTCCCTTAGCGGTGCTCATCATGGCAAGATATTCCGTGTCTAAAATTACTCCTATCCCCGGGGACTCAAATGGTGAAATCGTGCCTTTCTCCATCTTGAATGTATTCCTGACTATGTCCTTGGAAAAATACTTCTCATTTGGTGAAGTATCGCCAGGCATGTCTATCAACTGGTTGGAAGCTAGAGCAATGTTGAATGCTCTTCCAACACCTGTTTCAAGCATACCACCTACCCAGCAGTGACCGCCGTAATTATGGACTATCTCTGCGATCTTGAGGGAATTAAGCAGGCCTCCCACCCTGCCTGGCTTTATGTTCACGATATCGACAGCGTCAATCTGGAAAGCTTCCCTCGCCAGATCCGGGGAGGTTATTGCCTCATCCAGACACAGCGGAGTGGACATGGACTGGCGCAGCGAGGCATGATCCACGATGTCATCATGCCCGAGGGGCTGCTCCAGGTAAGCAAGATTGTACTGGTCAAGCGACTTGAGCAGTTCAAGATCTTCAAGCCTGTAATCACAGTTTGCATCAGCGCTCAACACGACATCCGGGAATGAGAGTCTTGCTGCCGAAAGTATTCTTGCTTCATTGCCTCTAGATATTTTCAGCTTTATACGTTTGTATCCTTTGTTCACCGCATTCATTATTGTTGGAACAAGTTTATCGTCTTCAAGCATTCCTATTGAGATTCCGACATCGGCATAGCCCTTGGACTTGCCGAGATACTTATGCAGCGAAATACCGCTTGACTTGGAATGGTAATCCCACAGGAGCATCTCAATGGCAGCCTTGGCCATGTTATGTCCTTTTATGTGTTCCACGCGTTCCATGAATGCGGCCGGAGTTGGCAGGTCAGATATCTCCTTCGAAAAGTAGTCCCTGATCAGGTGCATTGCAGTTACATTGTCTTCATAGCTGTAGAAAGGGTCTATATCGGTCGTAGATTCTGAGTAGGCTGTAATGCCTTCGTTTTCAAGGGTAAAAACATATGCTACCCTGTCCAGCTGCGTGCCAAAGCTGGTTTTAAATGGTGCTATAAGTGGCAATTTGACAAGATTGTAGGAAAGTTTGGATGTCACCCTTTTTAATCATACAATTCTATTTAAAATTTGGCGAGACGCTGGCCGGAATTCTGTGAAATCTGTATATTCCGATTCAGGCAATAAGAGGGGATTAAATACCCCAAGAGACTGGGGCAATATATGTTAAATTATGTGCTAATTCCAGGAGCATGGCTTGGTGGCTGGGTCTGGCGAGATGTGGAACCTCTTATTACAGAGAAGGGTCACAAAGTTTTCCCGATAACACTTACTGGAATGGGAGAACGGGTCCACCTTGCTTCGCAGGATATAGGAATGGAATCCGCAATCCAGGATGTGCTGAACGTGATTAACTTTAATGATTTGGATAATATTGTGCTGGTTGGGCACAGCTTCGCCGGAAAGGTTGCTGCTGCAGTTGCAGACAGGATACCGGAAAAGATAAGACAGGTTGTGTACCTGGATAGCTTCAGGCCGGATAACACAACTGAACCGCAGGGATCGTTTGACCCTGAAGGAGAATTTGGGCCAATTCCTAAAGGATCATTCACCGTCCCATTCTCGGAAACAATTCTAAATAATATTGGAAAGGACGTCATGGGCAAGAACAGGAAATGGATGTTCGACAAGTGCACACCCTGGCCGGTTAAGCTTGCAACAGATCCCATTAGGCTTATACGATCGCCCAATCTTATCAGAACAGCATACATTTTCTGTACTCTAAGCGGCGATCCGGTGGATGAAATAATTCAGGGAAAATGGGGGAGGCTTGAAGGACAATACCGCACAATGGAAACCGGTCATTATCCAATGGTCACAAAACCTGGGGAGCTTGCAAAGCATCTACTTGAACTCCCGGAAACTTGATCTGGCTGAATTCTCATCCAAAGAAAAAGGGTAAATTTAAAATGATGAACACAAAGCAACAGCTTAGCCGATGATTTAGAAAGCAGCATAATAATTTATCTCTCCGTCATATCCAGGATAGTGCTTACAATCGGTAAGATCAGTGATCCTGACGAGATCAGGAAAATTTTGCCTGTGATCTCTTCAGCCTGGGGAATGCCAAACCTCGCTGCCGCATTCAAGGACACAATCAATGCTATGCGTTTTCATGGTGGTCTCGTTGCAGCGGCATACGATGGCGACGAAATGGTTGGAATGCAATTCAGCTTCCCCGGACACCGCCGGGGGAAGACCTATCTTTATTCCCACATGACGGGCATAGTGGAGAACAAGAAGTATTCCGGAATAGGGTACCAGCTGAAACTTTACCAGAAGAAATGGGCGCTCGAAAATGGCTATGACCTCATAGCGTGGACATTTGATCCTATCAGATCGCTGAACGCACACTTCAACCTGAAGAAACTCGGTGCGATCTCTCGTACGCTTATCCCTAATTTCTACGGTACCATGGATGATGCATTGAATGCTGGCCTTCCTACAGACAGGCTTGTTGCTGAGTGGTGGATAAAAGACCAGAAGGTGCCCGCCTATACCGTGGATGCAGTAACAATCGACGCTTCCGATGCTGGGTCACAATCTGTCATTGACCAGGTAACAAGTTCTCCCCCAAAAACGGTGAGGGTGGCAATACCATATGATTTTTCAAGATTGATGAACAATGATATCCAGAGAGCAGTTGAGATAAAGAAAAGGCTTTCATCAATCCTGGTGAGATTATTCTCCCTTCAATACTGCATCGTCGATTTTGAAAAGAAGCAGCCCGCATCTCTCTACGTGCTAACAACAGCCCAGCCTTTACAATCTGGAAACTTACCCAATCCGTTTATCTGATATGCAGGTTAAGAGTTTTTCCTGAAAGGTTCGCCATGACCGGATAAAATGATGCTTGCCTCATGGTCAACTATAAGCTGCTTTGATTGCTTTGCCCTGTCCATGTCCAGCGTGAATCCCTTATTTATTGTGAGCGATCCCTTCGAATTTACCACCGCATCACCAACGAAAAGGACATTGTCACCCTTCAGGAAGTATGAAGTGCTTCCTGGAGTGTGTCCCGGTGTCTCAATGACCTCAACCCCATCCAGCGAAAGAGAAGAAGCAGGCTCGACTGACTTGACCGGATCTATTCTCATCATTTTTGCAACCAGCTTGCTCATAAACGTCGATGCAGGTTTAATTTTCGCCAATCCAGTTGCCACGTCGACTTCCCTATCGGGCATGTATATTTTTGGGGAAAATGCGTCACTGATCTCCTTAAGCCCTCCGATGTGGTCTGGATGATAGTGCGTTATCAATACGACATCCGGCTTGGTCCCTTTTGATCTGAAGTATTTGATAATTTTCTTCCCCGATCCTCTTGTCCCGGTATCTACCAGAATCTCTTTTCCCGCAACCGTAAAAGTATACGCATTTGCCATGGTTCCATCTATGCGTTCAACACTGGGGCTGACTTTCATGCAGGTGAGATATGATATGCTTTGATATATACTAAGTGCAACGTGACTAATTTTAGGCTGTTTGAACCGGTACGTAATTGAAAAAAATCTGGACCAGAGGATCATCTCTGGATTTGAAGATATTCCTCCGGTGTTTCTGCAAGTAAAATATTGGATACCATCATCTCGCCGTTCCTTGAATGCTTCACCTGTACCTCAGTGCCGATTCCCTCAGAGGAAAGTGCTTTCAGTAAATCCTTCATGTTCGTTACCTTTTTGCCACCGATTTCGTGAATAACGTCGCCCACTCTTATTCCTCCTGCGTATGCGGGACCATTTCTGGTAATTTTAGCGACAAGGACGCCCTCTTCTGTGTCGGTGCTGAACCTCCGCGAGATCTGCTTGTCTACCGATATACCTGATATTCCCAGATATGGCCTGACAACCCTTCCATGTTCGAGAATCTGCTGCATCACCCTCTTTACGGTGTTTATGGGTATAGCAAACCCGACGCCCTGTGCAAAAGGTACCATTGCGGTATTTATGCCAAGAACTTTTCCCTCGATCGAGCATAGCGGTCCCCCGCTGTTTCCCGGATTAATAGCCGCATCGGTTTGGATAAGCCCCTCGAAAATGAAATCTGACCAGGGCAATGGCCTTCCGAGGGCGCTTATAACTCCCATGGAAACTGTTGGCGAACCTGGCAGTCCAAGTGCATTACCGACTGCAAGGACTATCTGTCCTACCTTTATATCTTCTGAATCACCAAGATCGGCAACCGGCAGATCCCATGCCTTTATCCTGAGGAGCGCTACATCAGTAACCGGATCTGAACCTATAACCCTGCCTTCAAACGTCCTGCCGTCACTTAGCGTTACGTTAAGGCGGTGCCCATCTG
>JAKACH010000070.1 GCA_021821635.1 Thermoplasmata archaeon
TATGAGTTCTCTGTGTGTATCTCCTCTCCCTTGAAGAAGCGTATGATGGCGCCGTCAAGATTCATGCTGAAAACCCTGGTGCAGACAAGGTGCATCTCTATCCTGCCGATCTCTTCGTTGTAAAATGCCTTATGCACAAATGTTCCATCTGGAATTGAAACACCGAATTCCCGCTTTATTCTTTCAATGAGGTTTAGGTTGAACCTTGCCGTAATCCCGGAAGAGTCATTGTATGCCCTTTCCAGAACGGCTTTATCTTTCTTCATATCCACTCCTATCAAAATTGCATCACCCCGGCTCATGCTTTCATTGCAGGATATGAGGAAATTAATCGAGTCTCTCTTCTCCATGTTCCCTATGGTAGATCCAAGAAACACGATGAGTCTCTTTCCAGTGTTATCTCCCATGTACATTGTTTCAGGATTTAGATAGTCCGTACAGACACCGCGTATATCTATCTGCGGATACGCGATTTTAAGGTAATCAACCGCTCCTCTGAGAGATGACATGGATATGTCCAGAAGGGTATATTCCTTCAACCCTGGAAGGCATTTTATCAGACTGAAGCTTTTCTGGCCATTTCCGGCACCGAGCTCCACTGCGCTTTCTAAGTCCTTAAGCAATATTGACAGAGATTTGCACTTCTCAATCAGCAGGGAATTCTCGGTTCTTGTCTGGTAGTATTCCGGAAGCTCTGTTATCTTATCAAAAAGAAGAGAACCGTTCGTGTCATAGAAGAATTTGGGGTGAATCCATTTCGATGGGCTCTGCAATCCTTTCAGGATCTCTTTCCTGAAGTCAGGAAGATCAGGCTTGAGATCCAGGATGTCTCCATCAGACATGCCCTGGACCCCTGCAAAGCCTTATACCGGCAAACTGCCACCTGCTTTCCGGGTGATAGAAGTTTCGATAAGTAATCCTGGAATGTCCTGGAGGGGTTGCGGCAGAATCGCCTCTGAGTACCATCTGTTGTGACATGAATTTTCCGTTGTACTCCCCTAGGGCGCCACTGAGGGGTTTGAAGCCCGGGTAAGGATGGTAAGCGCTTGAAGTCCATTCCCAGCATTCGCCAGGACCCTGAAGTTTGTCGCTTGATGCCTGAACGGAAGGATGCCATGCATATTCCTTCCTTTCTGGCATAGCAGGCTTGCTGGAAAATGCATTTTCCCATTCCTCCTCGGTTGGAAGCCTGTTTCCAATCCATCTTGCATATGCATCAGCCTCGTAGTAAGACACATGGCAGACCGGTTCCTCCGGGTTTAACCTCTTCATGCCTTCTGGCGTGAAACAGTAATAGCCATTACCATGCTTTTCCCAGTAATGCGGCATTTTCCATTTTTCCCTGTTTATCAGTGACCAGCCTTCAGACAGCCAGAGAGCAGGATCTTCATATCCTCCATCATTGATGAACTCAAGGAATTCTCCGTTGGTCACAAGCCTTGAGGCAATGCTGTACGGATAAAGATAAGTCTTGTGTCGGGGATTCTCGTTATCGAAGGAAAAGCCGGAGTCGGCGGCGCCCACGCTGGAGATACCTCCCTTGAATCCAATCCATTCAAGCTTCACCGCCTTGCCTGTCTGCTTTTGCTGAGATCCGAAACTTGGCCTGAATGGTGAATGGAACAAGTTCTCCTTTATATCCATTACAAGGAGTTCCTGATGCTGCTCTTCATGGTTGATCCCCAGCAGGACCAGATCCTGTATGTTCTGCGGTATTGCACCTTGCTTTCCATGAAACATGGCCTCAATTTTAGATTCAACATAAAGCCTGTATTGGAGTATCAAATCCAGCGATGGTCTGGAAAGCAGCATTCTGCCGGGCTTTGGCAGGAAGTATCCCACTGCGTTGTAGTATGAGTTGAATATATCTGAGAATTTCTCATTGAACTCCTTGTATCCCTTGAGGTGTTTCTTCAGTACGAACGTCTCGAAGAACCAGGTTGTATGACCAAGATGCCACTTTGGGGGGCTCGTCTCTTCGGTCGCCTGAACCATGTAATCGTCCCGTTCGAGGGCGGAACATATTTCAAGTGTTCTTTTCCTGGTCTCCATGAAGCGCTCATATATCCCTGGACTTGTTTTCATTCTGGTTCGATACATTAATTCGTTATTGGATTTGAAAGTTCTCAATAATAATTACTATTTCTCAATCGGTTATAGTATATTTTCTTTCCAAAGAGTGAAAGTCGCTCCTATCTAGATTACAGTCAAACCAGATTTCAGCAGTATCTTATTATTGGCCATAATTTGATGTTCACGGGTTTCAATTTCAGGAAAAAACGTGAATTTCGGATAATTCTAATAGTGATCTTTCCATACCTACCCCCGATGAGTGATCTTACGAAATACATGCAGAACAACAATCGCATATTTGTTCTCATATTTTCAGTTCTGGTAGCACTTTTGCTGATTTACCTGAGTCTTTACATCAGTTTCCTGATTTATCTTGTTCCAGTGGGGGTATTCATTGTAATGCATTATCTCAAAATGTGGCGCCTTGTGCCAAGAATTTTGGGTGCCACGGTTGTTTTCTTTGTTGCTGTGGTTCTGGCGAGCGTTATCTTCGGATACGCGCTTTTCGGTTCTTCGGGTGTAACTGGTCAACCCCTGGCTAACGGCTCAAACGTTATCGCGTCTGTGGAACCATTCAACCATGAAGCCTCAGCATACAATTTCACTTTCTCCATTTCTGGAAACCAGACTCTGTATACATATTACATGAACATAAGGGGCGTCTCTAACGGATATTTTGCAAATATATCACAGGCGCAGCTTTCCACATCGCATAATGCCACCGGAGCTCTCCTGATTTCATATGTTGCAACCAATATTACACCGACCGGCGTTTACGAATACTACTTCTATTTTGATAATGGCACGTCTGTCATAAGCAACGTTGGACCTGTCTTCTCAGTAGGCGCCATAATAGAACTTTACCTGCTCGACCTGACGCCTGGGTTCATGATCACTTTCGAACTGATTTTTGTTGTGGGTGCTTTTATAGCAAGAAGCATTTCAAACAGCGCCAGTATGAGAAAGCGCTACCTGAATCCTCCACCGCCGCCTCAACCGGATCAGGCTTCTGAACCTGAAAACCAGGATATGCCAAAATAAGCTGATTTATTTATTTTAGTCAACACATATATATTTCATTGCAATACTATATTGTGAAATATACAAGAAGGGTGCAGCTGACCGGCGGTTCCACATTCACGGTTTCCCTGCCATCAAAGTGGGTACAGAGGGCTGGACTTGTGAAAGGCAGCGAGATAGACATTTCAGAAGCGGGAATTACGCTTGTCCTCGATCCTAGAACAGGGGAGGGGCAGCAAAAAGCCAAGACTCTATCCATTACTAAGGATGTTGATGATGTCTTTCTCGAAAGGGTGCTGACATCTATATACATCTCATATTTCGACATACTCACCATAAAGACAACAAAGCTCATGGAACAAAAAATAAGGGAGGCCGTGAAGAGATTTGCACGCAGGGTCATGGGTGTAGAGATTTTTGAGGAGAGTTCCAATTCCATAGTGCTTCAGAATGTCCTGAACTCTGACAACTTCACGATATGGAACGCGCTCCGAAGGATGTCCCTAAACGTCGAAACTATGATATCGGATACCCTGCAATCCATGAAACTCAGGGACAGCAATATGATGATGAACGTAATAGAGAGGGATGATGAGGTCGACAGGTACCAGTGGTATATATTCAGGGAAACCAAGGCATCCATTTCCATGAGCGATAACAGCGTATATGCCCTCATCCTTTCCAGGATACTTGAAAGGACAGCCGATCACACCGTGAACATATGCAAGATACTCGGCGCATCCGAGAAACAAAGTAACGCAGCCATCGAAAAGCTTTCGGACTTCCTTGAGTTCAGCCTTGCCATGTACCGGGAATCAATGGAAGCTTTCTACTCCAAGAATGTCGACCGGATGAATGAACTGGTGGAGAAGAAGCAGGATGTCTACAGAATAAAGGACCAGATCCTGTCTGATCCAAAACTCAAGGACCTGCCAACCGCGACAGCTGCCTCAGAGGAGATACTTAGAATCGGCCTGTATTCAACCGACACGGCAGAGCTTGGAATGGATTATCTCCTATCTGATGTGTCGGATTTCGTTCTCAAGTAGTGCTTTCAGGATTGACCACAGGGCTCGTAATAGTGCCTGTTATTGTAGCGATCTGTATCCGCGGATCATGCGGGAAAATTACATGTATTTCCTCATTTATGACCTTCTTCAGGAGGACTTTCTTCCAGTGAAGCGACTCGATCGGAAAGCTGTCTATTGCAGGAATATGAGTTGGCCGGATATGGAATGAACTTGGAAATATGTCACCCGGGTAAAG